>JAYUEJ010000437.1:0-5025 GCA_043739265.1 Rhodopila sp.
ACAGTCACCAGACACCCCAGTCCGGAGAACGCGTCCGCCATCTCCAGTCCGATCGGCCCACCACCCAGGATCAATAAGTGGTCCGGCTTTTCCGACAGATCGAACAGAGAGTCGTTGGTCCAATACGGCACCGATTCCAGCCCGGCGATCGGCGGCACCGACGCTCGGCTACCCGCCGCGATGACAATCCGGCGGGCAGTCAGGACCCGACCATCCACGGAAAGGGTCGCCGGACCGGTAAACCGAGCTTCGCCGCGCAGAACGGTGGCGCCGAGGCCACGAAAGCGAGCTTCGGAATCAACCGGCGCGATCTCGGCGATCACGCCCTGCACATGCGTTCGCACACGATCCCAGTCGATTGCCGGTTGACAGGCGATCACCCCGAATCGCGCGGCATCGCGGATTGCGCGCGCTGCGTGCGACGCCGCCAACAATGCCTTGCTGGGGACGCACCCGGTGTTGAGGCAATCGCCGCCCATCACGCCACGCTCGATTAGCGCCACAGATGCGCCGAGTTGGGCGGCCCCGGCCGCGACCGAAAGTCCCGCCGCGCCGGCGCCGATAACCGCGAGGTCGAAATCAGGCATGCGCACCCGGACGGCGGCGCAACAGCACGGGCAAAAGCGACAGCACCGCCAGCCCGGCCAACGGCAACAGAATTCGCGCCGAAAACAGGACGCTCAGGTCCGGCGTGCGGCCCTCGGCGAGGAGGGTGCCGACGCCGGCGCCGATCGAACTCAGCACGAAACTGGCCGGTGCGATGCCCAGCAACGTGGCCGGAAAGAACACGGCCAGACGGATGCCCGCGACGGCGGCGGCGAGATTGACGACCCAGAATGGAAATAGCGGCACCAGTCGCAGCGCCAACAGATAGCTGAAACCGTCCCGCGTCAGGCGATCCTGGACCTGTGCGGGAATGCGGTGGCGGTGCCGCTCCAACGTTTGTGCGAAGGCTTTGCGGACAACCACCAAAAGGATCGAGGCGCCGATCGTGGCCCCGACTACCGTCAGCGCACAGCCCGGAACGGCGCCGAACAAGAGCCCCCCGGCGACGGTCAGCACCGCGCCCTGAGGCAGCGACAAAGCCGCGGTCAGGGTATAGGCGAGGAGGTAAAGCGCCGCCGAAGCGACCGGATGCGCCCCGACCCAGCCGGTCAACACGGCCTGGTGACGCGCGAGGCTATCCCAGCCGATTCCGCGCAGCAGCACGAACCCCGCCACGGCGAGGACAAAAAGCACCAGCAACGGCAACAAACGACGCATACCGCCATAATGGCGCCGTAGCATCCGGTTGTCGCGTGAAATTCCGTCAAGGCGTCGTCCGTCAACACAACTGGGCAACTGCAACCTGGAGGCGCGTCGCGAACCCTCCGCGCTGGGATCCTACGGCGATCGCGCGGGCATCGGCATACGCCAACATGTCGGAAAACTTTACACGTCGATCACTTTGCCAAAGCCCCCGGTTCGGGCGGGTTTCCTCAGTCCACGAGACACATTTCTGCCGTTTGGGCGCAAAATATGTCGGAAATCTTTACACGCAATAGTATGAGAAATGGGCGGCAACCACTACCAGGTTGAAATGATGTCTATTTTTTTTCCGGGAAAATGCAGCAATCGTGGCACGGTAATTGCTACTTACGATTGCGTTTGTCGCCTATCGACACCAGATACCGTTCCAGGAGAGCCCGTGACGCATAGTAAGAAACTGTTGATGACCGCCGTATTGGCGTTCGCCGGAGCAACATCTGGCGCGAACGCCGTAGTTATCGGCCTTAACTATGGCGCAACGACGTTTGGATCCAGCGGCCTGACCTCGGTCACCGGGGTTGGGATGGTCACGGTTGACAACAACACGCTGGTGCCAAGTCTCCCGAACGTCACCAACTTCACGTTCATCCTGACCGAGAGTAACGGCACGATCACCAGCCAGACAAGCTACACGTTCCTTGATTTGACGACGTTTTCCGCCACACTTGACGCCGCGGGGCACGTCACGGCCCTAAGTTTGAAGACAGACATCCGGCCGAGCCCGCAATTTTTTAATGAGGCTCTCACCATCACTAACCTGAGTGTCGGCGGCACCTCGGCCAGCGGTATCGAAACTTTTGTCAGCGGCGGCACGACCACGGCGTCCGAATTGGTTCCCGAACCCGCGAGCATGGCGCTGCTTGGGGTGGGTATCGCTGCCCTTGGGACCGTCCGGCGCCGCACGAAACGCGCTGTGGACTGACACGCTGCCGGCGTGCGTGCCGACGGACGCCGGCTTCACCATACGGAATTGCCGGATACCGTGTGATGCCGCAGGGACGGAGGCGTACTTCGCCTGATTGCTTGGGACCACGGCCGAGTCTCGCTTGCCCCCGACACCCACCCGCCGATATGGTCCGGCATGAGCCAAACACATCGCACCAAAGTCCTGATCATCGGCGCCGGACCCGCCGGCTACACCGCCGCCATCTATGCCGCGCGCGCCAACCTGTCGCCGATCCTGGTCGCCGGCATGCAGCCCGGCGGGCAACTCATGATCACCACGGACGTAGAGAATTACCCGGGTTTCGCCGACGTTATCCAAGGCCCCTGGCTGATGGAGCAGATGGAGGCGCAGGCCACCCATGTCGGCACCACCATCATCCACGACCTGATCACCGAGGTGGATTTTTCGAAACCGCCGTTCCGCTGCCAGGGCGACTCGGGCGACAGCTTCATCGCCGACTCCATCATCATTGCCACCGGCGCCCAGGCCCGTTGGCTGGGTCTTGAATCGGAGCAAACCCTGCAAGGCCGCGGCGTCTCGGCCTGCGCCACCTGCGACGGCTTCTTTTATCGTGGCAAAACGGTCGCGGTGGTGGGCGGCGGCAACACCGCGGTCGAGGAAGCGCTTTACTTGACCCATCATGCCGAAAGGGTCACCCTGATCCACCGCCGCGACAGCCTGCGGGCAGAGAAAATCCTCCAGAACCGGTTGTTCGCGCATCCCAAGATCGATGTGATCTGGAACAGCGCGGTGGCGGAAATCGTGGGTGGCGGCAGCCCCGAAGTTGTCACCGGCATCCGGCTGCACGACACCCGCACCGGCGCGGAACACATCCTGCCGGTCGATGGCGTGTTCATCGCCATCGGCCACACCCCGACGACGGGGATTTTCGCCGGTCATATCGACATGGACGCGGAAGGCTACATCCGCACCACGCCCGGAACGACGAAAACCTCGGTCCCCGGCGTGTTCGGTGCCGGCGATGTGCAGGACAAAATCTTCCGCCAGGCCGTCACCGCTGCCGGAACCGGCTGCATGGCGGCGCTCGAAGCGGAAAAATACATCGCCGAACACGAAATCAGCCTCGTGGAAGCCGCCGCGTAAACGAAATGTGCGCTGGGACAGCGAATTCCGCCCCGTGACTCGTAAAAGTATGTTTAGGCTTGACGTACTGCGCACAAGCCCTGTGGGCAGCCGATTCGGTCCGGCGCCGACCCAACCAGCCGCGGGAGAGGCTTTGTTACGGACTGGGACAAGCCGCGTGTGTTTCACGCCGTGCCCGAGGCCGGCAGTTTCACGCATGCCGGCGATACCCTCAGCCTGAGCCAATCGGCCGTCTCGCGCCAGATTTCGGCGTTGGAGGACGCGCTGCAGGTACCGTTGTTCCACCGCCATGCCCGCGGCCTGATCCTGACGGAGCAGGGCGAGGCGCTGAACCGCACGGTCCGGGAAGTGTTCGCGAAACTGGCGATCACCGAGGCATTGCTGACGGAAAGCAAGGAAAAGCCGGCCGGCCGGTTGAAGGTGACCACGACGGTGGGGTTCGGCTCCTCCTGGCTGGCGCCGCGGTTGCACGCGTTTTTGGAAGCCTACCCGGATGTCACGGTGTCCTTGCTGCTGGACGATACCGAACTCGACCTGGCCATGCGGGAGGCCGATGTGGCGATCCGCATGCGTCCACCGAAACAGCCCGATCTGGTGCAGCGGCATTTGATGACGCAGCAATGGCATGTGTGCGCGTCGCCCGAATACCTGAAAAGGAACGGCGTGCCGCAGCGGGCCGAGGATCTGGACGCGCATCGCCTCGTGCTGTTCGGCAGTCACCATCCCCCGGTGCAGGAGGTCAACTGGCTGGCGGAAGCCGGGCGGCGGCCCGGTAGCCCAAGGCGAGCGGTGCTGGAAGTGAACTCGATCTACGCGTTGCTGATGGCGATTCGCTCCGGCATAGGTATCGGCGCCTTACCCGATTACGTGGTGACCGAAAACCCGGACCTGGTCCATGTGCTGACCGACCTGAAGGGGCCGAAGGTCGATGTGTTCTTTGTTTATCCGGAAGAACTGCGGAATTCCAAACGCGTCGCGGTGTTCCGCGACTTCCTGCTGGCCCGCCTGGCGGAGATGCACTGAGGCTTCGCTCTAACAGCGGGTTGTGGGGGCAGGGAGGTGAGGCGTTTGCGCTTTCTCCGCCGGTCATGCCCGGGTTGTCGCCATATCCACCGGGATTAGCGGTGGTGGAGGCGACTCATCGATAGGCCGGGACGTAAACCGAGCGCCCCGAACGCCCAGGTCTGCTGAAATCGCAGGATCAAATCCGTCGATGACGATGGAAGAGGCGTAACAATTCCGCCCGTGATTCAGCGCATTACCCACCCAATGGGACCCAGCCATTCCATTTTCGCCGATACCTATAAGGAGGCATGCACAAAATGCATGGCCGCTGTCGGTTCTCGGCAGTGGTTCCCTTCGCAAATGCGGTATTAAACGGTTGTCATCAGTTACGGTGGCACTGCCGCCAGAGTTCCAGCGCAAGCCGTTGGAAAGGGGCCTCTGGTCCCTGCGTCTCCCAGACGTGAAGCCTCCCTGTATACTTGCCCCCGGTGCATAACCGGGGGCTCTTTCTTTTCCGCGGCCATTGCCGCTGTCCGAGCCCGGCCGGCCGCCAGAACCGCATCCACATGGTCGCGATATCGGCATGGGTTGTGCGGTGATTGACGATGGCCGCTCGGATGCACAGCACACCGTTGACGGTGGTGGTGGATGGCGCGGCGATG
>JAYUEJ010000438.1:0-5021 GCA_043739265.1 Rhodopila sp.
GGATCGAACGATCGAGGGAGATAGCCGCATGTTTCGCAGACAAGCCATGGCGATGGGCGCCGCCGCGTTGGGATTGGGACTGTCCCGGGCGAACGCCGAGGCGCTGAAGGAATTCCGCGTCGGTATCCTTGGCGGCGAGAACACGCAGGATCGGCTGACCCGGTACGATGATTTCCAGAAGTTGCTGAGCGACCATTTGCGCATGCCGGTAAAGCTGTTCCCGGCGGCGGACTATGCCGGCGTGATGCAGGGGATCGCCGCTGGTCAGCTTGAAGCGGCGGGCTTCGGAGCGTCGGGCTTTGCCGGCGCGTGGCTGGATTGCAAGTGCATCGAACCGGTGGTGGTGCCGCAAGAGGCGGACGGGTCCACATATTATTACTCGGTGATGGTGGTGCGCGCCGATTCCGCGATCAAGACGGTCGAGGACATGAAAGGCCACTCGCTCGCCTGGGCCGATCCGAATTCCACGTCCGGCTACCTAATCCCGAGCGCCACTCTGAAAACCAAGGGGGTTAACCTCGCCGACGGGGCTTATTTCTCAAGAACCGGGTTTGCCGGCGGGCATGAACAGGGTGTGGTCGCGGTGCTGAACAAGCAATACGACGGTGCGGTGACCTGGACCTCTGGCCAAGGATATATGGGCGAAGGGTATTCGCGCGGCAATCTGCGGTCGATGGTCGATAAGAAGATGTTGAAGATGTCCGATATCCGGATCATCTGGCAGTCGGGCAAAATCCCGAATGGTCCCTGGGCTATCCGGACGGCCGTGGCTCGGGAGGTGAAAACGGCGTTCGCGGATTTCATGCTCGATCTGCCGAAGTCGCATCCCAAGGTTTATGCGGACATCGAGAGGGGTGCGGGCGTTGGCTATGCGCCGGCGACGATGGCGCTGTATCAGGACATTATCAACTTACGTCTGGCCGAACGGAGTGCCAACCGGTTTTGAGCAAACGGCCGGCGGCGGGTTCAGCCGCCTGCCGGCTCCGTGTGCGGGTCAGGCTGTTCGTTGCCGGTCTTCATTGGCCGCGATGGGCGGCTTCAAGCTGTTGGACGTCGATCTTGCGCATGCTCAGCATGGCTTGCATCACGCGTCCCGAGGCTTCGCGATCCGCACCGGACAGCAGACGCGGCAGGGCTTCGGGCACAATCTGCCAGGACAGGCCGTAGCGGTCCTTGAGCCAGGCGCAGCGGCCCTCGCTGCCGCCGTCCGCGATCAGCGCGTTCCAGAGCCGGTCGGTTTCTTCCTGGTCCTTGGTCCTGACGGAGATCGAGGCGGCCTCGGAGAAAATGTGCGCGGGTCCGCCGTTGAGGGCCTGATACGGCGTGCCACCCAGGCTGAACTCGACCATTAAGGCAGGCGCATTCTGGCTTGGGCGGAACACGGCTTCGATCCGTGAATCGGGGACAAGCGACACATAAAAATTCGCAGCTTCTTCAGCCTTGCCGTCAAACCATAGGCAGGTCTTTACTTTTGCGGTCATGTTCGATCCTTTCTCATAGTTGCTGTGCGACTTGCTCAAGCTGACGGGCGGATGGAGACCAGCCCTGATGGACGTCCATTTGTTCGTGCTGCTCACGGTCCGCCGCCGACCAGTGTAACATGCGGGCGGTGTATTTGGTTCTGCCGGGGCGGTCGTCTTCGACCGTGAGGACCACGGTCATGACGGACCTGGCGGGTGGTTGTCAGGCGGATGTATAGGCATCGGTAAAGACCAATGTCTTATTCGGAACGACTTCGCGGTAAACGCTAGATTGGGCATATCCTGACCGTCCGGGCGTTGCATGACAACCAGGCTGCCGCCGCCGGGGCGAACGCCCAATTCAGCGTGCGGTGTCGTCCTCGGCCTGGCGACGGCGACGGACCAGAGTGCCGCGAATTTTTCGGCAGGTCGCAGGCTCGGGGCGGCGTTGGCACCGCCCCGGCCGGATGATTGGCAGTCGAGGTTAGGCGAACACCTCGGGATTGACTGCGTTGGCTTTGTTCGGCGTGCCGTCCAACATGCCGAGGATGTTTTGCGCGGTCGTGACCGCCATGGCGGCGATGGACTCGACGGTGACGCCGGCCATGTGAGGGGACGCGATCACGTTGTCCAGCGTGAGAAGGTGGTTGTTGACCGGCGTTGGCTCCATGTCGAACACGTCCAGTCCGGCGCCGCCGATATGGCCGGATTTCAGCGCCTCGTACAGTGCCGGCTCATCGATAATGCCGCCGCGGGCGGTGTTGACGAGGAAGGCGCCTTTTTTCATCAGTGCCAGTCTGGCTGCGTTGATCAACCCGATCGTAGGCGGGCTTTTCGGGCAATGGATCGAGACGAAATCGGCGCGCGGCAGGGCGGCGTCCAGATTTGATACGGCCTCGCATCCAGCGGCGACGATCGTTGCCTGATCCACATACGGATCGAACACCAGGACGGTCATGTCGAAGCCCTGGCATCGCCGAGCGGAACGGGTGCCGATGCGACCGAAACCGATGATCAGGACTGTCTTTCCCGACAGCTCCATCGGCAAGTGGCTGTGGCGATCGTTCCACTTGCCGTCTTTCACCAGGCGATCCATCGCGGCGTTCTTCTTTGCCAGCGCGATCATCAAATGGAAGGCTTGCTCCGCCACGCTGGTGGAGTTGGCGGTGCCCACCACCATCAGCGGCACGCGGCGGGCGCTGAGTGCGGGGATTTCCACCGCGTCGTAGCCGACGCCGATGCGCGCGACGACCTGCATGGCGGGGGAGGCATCCATCTCGGTCTGCTTGAACGGCGTTCCGGACAACGCGATGCCGGCGCAATCCGTCAGTTGCGGCAACAGATCGGCCTGGCTGATGCCGGCGGGGTAGATGACCGTTTCGATGTCTTCGCGGGCGCGGATGATATCGACGCCCTGCCGGTGCATCGTGTGGGGCAGCAGTACTTTGCGTTTGTTGGTGGCCATGGCGTTTCCTTTGAGTTTGTCGCCTTGCGGCATAGCTTGGGTTTGGTGTCGGCGCCAGATCTTGATGCCGCCACCGCCCGATTGTTCCGATGCCGGGTTTCAGCTATTGAGTGCTGATGCAGCTTCCCTTCAGGCCCTCCGCGGTTATCTTCGATATGGACGGGCTGCTGTTCGACACGGAAAGGCTCTACCGCGAGGCGATCATGGCCGCCGCCGTCGAAGGGGGGCACGACATGACCGCCGATCTGTTCGGCCGTATGTTGGGCGGCGTTTGGCAGAGCAACAGGGCGCTGCTGTTGGGCCACTATGGAGCCGGGTTTCCCGTTGATGCTTTCCGGTCCGCGTGGATGCGGCATTTTGACCTGATGGCCGAGACACGTCTGGCGCTGAAACCGGGCGCTCTTGAATTGCTTATTACTTTGGAGGAGCTGGAGCTTCCTCGGGCGATTGCTACGTCATCGTTTCATCATGCTGTCGAGCATCATTTGGCGGCCTGTAACCTGATGGGCCGGTTTCATGCGATTGTTGCGTATGGCGATTATGCGACCAGCAAGCCGGCGCCCGATCCTTACCTGAAGGCAGCGGCACGCCTGGGCGTGGAACCACTTCTCTGCCTGGCTTTGGAGGATTCGTTCAACGGGATCCGATCCGCGTCCGCCGCCGGGATGATGGCGGTGATGGTGCCTGATCTTCTGGAGCCGACCGAGGCGATCCGGGCGCTGTGCGTATGCGTTGTCGATGACCTGCACGCGGTTCGCCGCCTGGTTCAGGCGGCTTGGACGAACGCGCCGTTACGCTGAAACTCGGGTCCGCAATCACCGGTCTTACTGCCATCCGCTCGGGATTTTGCGGGCTCATCACTCACCCGGCCAACGCCCGCCACTCCGCCTCCGTCATCGTTTGCACCCCGAGTTCTGCTGCCTTCCTGGCCTTTGATCCGGCGTCAGCGCCAACCACCACGATGTCGGTTTTCTTCGATACCGCGTCCGTTACCTTCGCCCCCAGCGCCTCGGCCCGCGCCTTCGCCTCTGGCCGGGTCAGGGTTTCAAGCGTGCCGGTGAACACCACGGTTTTGCCGGCGATCGGGCTGTCCGCGGCGTCGGCCCGGGCGGCGTCCTGGATCGTCAGTTCGGCGGCAACCTCGTCCAGTGTTGCAACATTCCGCGGTTCGTCGAAGAAATCCGTCAGTTCCTCGGCGATGGTGGACCCAATGCCGCTGATACTGCCTAATTCCATCCGTTCGTCGGACCCGATCTGCCGTGCCGCCAGCATTTGCGTGCGCCAGTTGGCATAACTTCCGTAGTGGCGGGCCAGGAGTTTGGCGTTCGACTCGCCGATGCGGCGGATACCGAGTGCGAAGATGAAGCGCTCCAACGCGATGGTTCGGCGCGCGTGGATGGAACGTGACAGGTTGCGCGCGGACAGTTTGCCCCAGCCCTCACGCGTGGCGATCTCGGCTTCGCGTTCGGGCAGTTTGAACAGGTCGGCGGGGCCGTGCAGCCAGCCTTCGTTGTAGAATTCCTGGATGGTTTTTTCGCCCAGGCCGTCGATGTCGAAGGCGGTGCGAGACACGAAATGGATCAATCGTTCGACCAGTTGGGCGGAGCAGATCAGTCCGCCGGTGCAGCGCTTTACGACTTCGCCCGGCGGGCGCACGGCGTGGCTGCCGCAGGCGGGGCAGGTGTCGGGGAAAACATACGGTGCCGAATCAGCCGGGCGGCGTTCTGTCACCACAGAAACGATCTGCGGAATCACGTCGCCGGCGCGTTGCAGAACGACCGTGTCGCCAACACGGATATCCTTGCGCGCGATTTCGTCTTCGTTGTGTAATGTTGCCCGAGCAACGAGGACTCCGCCGACGTTGATGGGTTCGAGTTCGGCAACGGGGGTCAATGCGCCGGTGCGGCCGACCTGGATGCGGATTTCCCGCAGGACCGTCGTCGCTTGTTCCGCTGGAAACTTCCAGGCGATGGCCCATCTCGGTGCTCGGCCGACAAACCCGAGGCGGCGCTGCAAGACGAGGTCGTCGATTTTGTAAACGACGCCGTCGATGTCGCAAGCAAGGTGTGAGCGCATCAGGGCAATTTTCTGTTGGA
>JAYUEJ010000439.1:0-15148 GCA_043739265.1 Rhodopila sp.
GCAATAGCAGCACTTAAGCGGTGCGCCGATATCATTGCAGAACTTTGATGCCTCTCTGAATCAGCAACCAAACATTCCGCAGCTTGGCGCTGACATCTATATTTTTCTTCTGGCATTTTTGCGGACTGAAATGCCTTGGCTGCAAGTCGCCATAGGTCGGTAATCAAGGTCGAACGGATATCGTGCGATGGGTCTCCAAGCAAGTTCTCAAGATCGGTTCCAATTTCACCAGGATTCGAAACGCCAAGATCTAAATCAAGCCTCGCAAACCAAAACGCCGAAGCCGGATTTGCTTGGTCGATCGTCCGCTTTCGAAGCGATCTGACCAGTGTCCTCGCCGTCAACGCTTCGTCCGTTTCCCACCCTATTGCCCGACTAATTTGCAGAGTGCGCCGAAGGAGGATACTGGCGCTATACTGGATAGCGTCGTCACCCTTATCGAACCGACAACGCAACTCACCGCTGTCAATCTTCTCGGCGATTTCGATATACGCCAGAATCGCCACGCGGCCTAATTTGCCATTCTTTCTGTCCAATACCCGGCCGAGATCGGCGAGACGGGATCGTAATACTGGGTTTTGTGCCTTTAAGGCTAAATCACCAATGTAACCTACCTGGGGACCCCGAAAATCCGAGGGGATTGCAGAGCGATTACCGTCACTGAAGGCGACCATTGGACCGAACGGCTCGTGAGGCTCGTCCTCTCTGAAATGCATGCCCAAAAGCGCCGAGAGCATCGCAAAGACCCGAGCGGA
The DNA here is from genome assembly GCA_043739265.1 of Rhodopila sp. Lineage (GTDB taxonomy): Bacteria > Pseudomonadota > Alphaproteobacteria > Acetobacterales > Acetobacteraceae > Rhodopila. The sequence continues at coordinate 756 of JAYUEJ010000439.1, forward strand.
CGATGGCTCGGCAAATTCTGCCGCCACTCTATATTGTTCACTGATCTCAAAAAAATCCGACGTGGTGGAGGTGCTGATCGGCCGCTCGAAATCCAGCCCAATCAAATCGCCTGCTAATGTACGTAGCCAAGGCACGATTTGAGCAGGCTCTCCCATGGAAGAGTCATGATCTTCGGGCATCGCGCGCCTATCCGTCATACAATCCAAATCCCTTCGGTTACTTCTCATACTCAAACTCTTTGGCGCTTTCGAGGAAAGCGATCTCAGTTGTGGCACCATTCGTTCCTTGGCCTCCGTCGCGGTCCGCCGTCACAGGATCACCTCGCCCCCCCTTACGCCGTATCACGTTCAACAGTGCCCGCGCAGGCCCTTCGGCTGCTTCTTCCCACGCTGGGGGCACCATCATCTCGGGCAACAGCCTAAAGGTTGCCATTGCCGCGAGCGCCACAACGCCCGGCCCGCAAAGGGCGAAGCCGCGGAACGAAAAGGAGGGGAACTCCTCGGCTGACATTTGACTGGAATGCGGAACACAACACCCCTAACATGCCGGTATGGAAGATAGTCCAACTGTCGCCCCGGATGGCTGGCTTGAGGCTCTTGCCCAAAGCGATGCCGAAGTTGCCGCTGGGCAAACCGTACCCAGCGCCGTTGTCCACCAAGGGCTGCGCGACAGTATCGCTCGGATTAAGGCCAAGCGAGCCGCTCTTCGGCAGCATGGTGCGACCTCGCGCATTTGATCGATTATGCGCCGCAGGCCACAAGGCAAATCGCAGAACTCCGCCATTATTTCGAAGATCGTGAGCGGATCAACGCGATTGAAGCTCTTGATGCTGCGTTGGACGTGGCCGAGCGCCGGATTGCCAACAACCCGTTGATCGGGCTGACCGCACCGCGTCCCTATCCGCAAGTCGCCCGTCCCGGCCGTTTGTGGACCAAGGCGGGCCGCTACTGGATTGCCCACAATCCCACGCAACCGCCGATCATCGTCGGCGTATTTTACGAAACGGCTGACATTCCGAACCGGCTGTAGCCGCCAGCACGAACCAGCGCCGCAATCATCCGGGTTGGGCTGTTCGATCACCAATCGCCCCAAACGGACACCCCCGGTGCTCAAGCCGGCACATCCGTCCCCCAACCCCGCTGCACAGCCCCGGCCCGCGCCCGATCGCCCGCCGCACCACCCCGGCCAGCGACGCGATAAACCCGGCATCCGCGTTCTGCGTCGGCACCCGGAAATAACCCGGCACGCCCAGCTTCTCGGCCAGTTCGCGGTATTCGACGTCCAGTTCCACCAGCGTCTCGGTATGTTCGGACACGAACGCGACCGGCACCACCAGCACCGCCACGCGGTCCCGAGCCGCCCGTTCGACTTCCTCGTCCGTGCTGGGGCCGATCCATATCTGCGGCGTTGCCCGCGACTGGTAGCAGATCGCCCAATCCACCGCCGCCCCCCACGCGGCAAGCACCGCCGCGACCGTCCGCTCCATCTGCCACTGATACGGATCGCCGCGCTGAATGATCACCTCCGGCAACCCGTGCGCCGAGAACAGCACGCGCAACTTCACCGCCGGGTCCAGCCCGGCGCGCGCCCGATCGTACCCCGCCTTCACCAACGCCGCCGTGGCCGCCGCGTAAGCGGGATCGACCGGGTAGCAGCACACCGTCGCGGTATCGGCCGCCAACCCGACCCGCACCGCCGCATCCCGCCACGCCGCCAGCGAACTGCCGGTCGTTGTGGTCGAAAACTGAGGATACAGCGGCAGCAGCAAGACCTCATCCGGCCCCCAGGCCTTCACCGCACGCGCCGCTTCCAGGCTGAACGGATGCCAGTAGCGCATGGCGATGAAGCACCGCGCATCAAGGTCCGGCAGCGCTGCCTCCAGCGCCGCGGCCTGGTCCCGGGTCAGGCCGAGCAACGGGGATTTGCCGCCCAGCAGGGCGTAGTTGGCGGTGGCTGGGGCGACACGGGCGCGGGCAATGATGCGGGCGAGGAAGGGGCGCACGAAAAACGGCACAAGCAGGATGGCAGGGTCGAGGAACAGGTTCAGCAGGAAGGGTTTGATCGCCTCGGGACTGTCGGGACCGCCCAGGTTGAACAAGACGATCGCGAGTTTGCGGCGGGGCGCGGGCGCCGTCCGATCGACCGCGTCAAGCCCGAGGACATCGCTACCCTGCACGCACGACCTCCAGCAGGGCCGCCACATGGTCGGGGGGCGTGTGCGGCACGATGCCGTGCCCCAGGTTGAAGATGAACGGGCGTCCGCGCATCGCGTTCAGGATCGCGGACGTCTCCGATGCCATCGCGGTCCCGCCGGCGACCAGCGCCAGCGGATCAAGGTTCCCCTGCACCGCCACACGCGCCGGCAGCATCGCCGCCACAGCAGCGATGTCGCTCCCGGTATCGACTCCGATGCCGTTCACCCCGGTCGTGGCGTATTCCCGCGCCAGCAATCCGGCCAGCCTGGGGAAACCGATGATCGGCACCGCCGGATGGCGCGCCTTCAGCGCCGCCACGATGCGTTGCGCCGGCGCGATGCAATGCGCCCGGAACAGCGATGGCGACAGCACGCCCGCCCAGGAGTCGAACAGCATCAGCACCTCGGCCCCGGCCACGGCCTGAGCGGACAGATACTCGATCGTTGCGTCCGTCAGCACGTCCATCAGCCGCTGGAACAGCGCCGGCTGCGCGTAGGCCATCTCGCGGACATGGGCAAAGTCCTTCGAACCGCCGCCCTCGACCATGTAGCAGGCAACGGTGAAGGGGGCGCCGGCGAAACCGATCAGCGTGGTGCCGGCGAAGCCCTCGGTCACCAGCCCGGCCCGAACCAGCCGCACCGTCTCCATGATCGGCGCCACCCGTTCGGCCACCCGATCCGGGTCCAACGCGGCAACGCCAGCCTCATTGCGTAACCTGGGAAGCACCGGCCCCTCGCCCTCTTTGAACTCCAGCCCGTGCCCGAGCGCCCAGGGGAGAATAAGGATGTCGCTGAACAGGATGGCGGCGTCGAAACCGTAGCGGCGGATCGGCTGCAACGTGACCTCGGCCGCCAGCGCGGGCGTTGTGCAGAGCGCCACGAAATCCTTCACGCCGGCCCGCACCGCACGATATTCCGGCAGATAGCGCCCCGCCTGGCGCATCAGCCATACCGGCGGCGGCCACACCGCCTCCCCGCTCAAGGTCCGCAGCAAGCGTTTCATCTGAAGGTCCATACACCTGAGATAGGCTGATCGCGCCTGTCTCCAAGCTATGGACTTAATCGTCAAGCGACCAACACGCGTTCCCGCACCTCGCCGGACCGGGGGGAGCCGAAGCCGCGGAACAGCGCCATCGCGTGCAGGGACGCGGCGGCACTGGCCATTGCGCCGGACCAATCGCCGGGCTGGTCCTGCCGGAACAGGGTCAAATGCGGATACCAGGGGCTGTCGCGGCGCCCGCTCAACCAGCGCCAGCAGCCGTCGTAGCGGTCCAGCAGGAACACCGGTTTGCCGACCAGGCCCGCCAGATGAACCACGGACGTATCGACGCTGATCACGACGTCCAGCCCGGCGATGATCGCGGCGGTGTCGGCGAAATCCGCCACATCCGGCATCGGATCGACGAACGACACGCCGGGCGGCCGGATCTGGCGCGCCGCCGGCCCTGCCTGCAGGCTGACGAACGCCACCCCGGCCACGTCAAACAACGCGGCGAACGCTGCCAACCCGGCGCTGCGCCGCCGATCGAGCGTCCCGAACCCCGGCAGCGACGGCCGAGCCTGGCCGGCCCAAACAAGACCGGCGCGCAGCCTGCCGCTGGGCAGCCGTCCCGCCCAGCGGCGCTGCAGCGCCGGATCAAGGGCCAAAACCGGCACCGGCGGAATGGTTCGGACAGAGGTGGCGAACACGCGCGGCAAGCTGAACATCGGACACACGAAATCATGGGGCGGCAGGCGCCGGGAGTCGGTCACGACCTCCGCCACACCGGGCACCGCCCGCATCACCCGCGCCAGGACCGGCGGCACGTAAGCCACCACGCGCGCACCCCGTTCGGCGAGCAGCGGCAAATAGCGCGAGAACTGCAACGTATCGCCGAAGCCGTCCTCGTGCAGCGCCAGGATGGTCACGCCCACCAGGCCATCGCCAGGCCGCACCGCCGGCATCAGCCGACTGGGGTCGATCGCCCGCGCGCCCGTCAACTCCAGCCGCGCTTCGTAATCCTCCCACGCTCGCTGCCACCGACCCGACTTCAGCAAACTGACCGCTCGGTTGACGCGGAACCCGGGATTGAGCGGGTCCAGAGCCACCGCCCGGTCATGCGCGGCGATGGCGTCGTCGAAGGCACCCTCGATCTTCAGCACCATGCCGAGGTTGGACCAGCTCGCCGCCGCGTCCGGGTTCAGCGCGACGGCGCGTTCGAAGCTGGCGATGGAAGCGGCGAACCGGTTCTGTTCGGCCTGCGCCAGGCCCCTTAAATGATGGCACGCGGCGGAATCCGGCCCGTCGGTCAGCAATCGTTCCGCCTCCGCCGGGTGGTTGGTGTCGAGCAGGAATTCGGCGAACGTCAGCCGCAAACGGGCATCGGCGGGCGCCAATCGAAGGCAGGCCCGAAATTGCCGCGCGACCAGCGCCCGGGGCAGCGGCGGCTTCAACCGCGCGAGATCGAGACAGGGGTGGTCGGCGTCGGGCCGCAAGGCGGCGGCGCGGGTCAGCACGGGTGCGGCACGGGCGTCCTCGCCCATGGCAGCGACCGCCAACCCCACCAGCAGCGCGGCGTGCGGGTCGGCCGGATCGTCAGCCATGGCGGCGCGCGCGGCGGTCTCCGCCTCATGCCATGCGCCGGAGGACAGCAGCCGCAAGGCGGCCGCCAGACGTTCGGGTGATGCCATCGCCTTGCCTCCACGAAAACAGCGAGGATGGCAGGGGAAGGTTAACAGGCAGTTAGCAAACGGGGCGGAACGTAAAATCGTAATTTGATTTCTGTTCCAGGGTCGCTATCTGAGCTACACGGTTGCGTGAATGCGACCAAGGCGATGCCGTCCAAATCCGGACGCCGCCAACCCCGGCCCAACGAAAAGACCTCCATGGATCAACAATCCTCACCGCTCCGCGAAGCCGGGGCGGCCTTCGACCGGCGAGCGATGCTGGCCAGCCTGGCGCCGTTCCAGGCACCCTCGACCAGGCGCAGCCTGACGCAGTTCGGAGTCACCGCCGCACCCTACGCCGCGCTGGTCGCGTTCATGTATTACGCCTACTATCATATCTCTCCCTGGTTGACCCTGGCGCTGGCGATTCCCGCCGCCGGGTTCGTCGTGCGGCTGTTCATTATCCAACACGATTGTGGCCACGGGGCCTATTTCCGGTCACGCTGGGCGAACGAGGTCGTCGGCTTGCTGTGCAGCCTGACCACCTTCACGCCCTACGCATTGTGGCGGCGCCATCATGCCGCCCATCACGCGATCTGGAACAACCTCGACAAGCGCCCCACCGGCGGCGACATCTATTCCGGCTGCCTGACATTGAAGGAATATGAGGCGCTGTCGCCGATGCGCCAGCGGCTTTACCGAGCCGCCCTGCATCCGCTGGTGTCTCAGCTTCTGCTGCCGCCGGTGGTGTTCATCCTGGTTTACCGGGTCCCCTTCGATACCCCGGCCGCGTGGCGCAAGGAACGGCTGAGCGTCTATCTGACCAACCTGGCCATCGGCGGGTTTTTCCTGGGGCTGACGCTGCTGCTGGGGTGGCAGTCCGTGCTGCTGGTGCAACTTCCCGTCATCGCGTTGGCCTCGATCATCGGCGTGTGGCTGTTTTCAGTGCAGCACCGGTTCGAGCATTCGATCTGGTCCCGGCAGACCGACTGGACTCCGGCGGGTGCGGCCCTGCATGGCACCTCCTGGCTGCGACTGCCGAAGGTGCTGCAGTGGTTCACCGGCAATATCGGCTTCCATCATGTGCATCACCTGATGCCTCGGGTGCCGAATTACCGGTTGCAGGCGGCGCACCGGGCGGAACCGGCGTTTGCTGCCAACGTGACGGGGTTGACGTTGTGGCAGGCGCTGCGTGCGCCCAGCTTTACGTTGTGGGATGAGGCGCGCGGCGCCATGATCCGGTTCCCGCGGCGGCGGCGATAGGCCAGGTCGAAAGCTGCGGACCTTGCGAGATCGCGCCGAACCGCCTGTCCACGGTCGCTGCTACATTGGAACCCGGCCCTTAATCGCGTTGGCACGCGCCTGCCAGGTGACAGCCCCGGTGGCGTCCGCTGACAGGCGTGCGCGCACCCGTGCCTTGAGGTGTTCCACATCGCCAGCCGCCAACATATCCAGCATCGGCCGCATACTCCCCATGGCCATACTCGTGCTCCAGAAGTCCTCAAAATCGGGATAGGTCCGCTGCACCGTGATGTCGCGCGTCTCGACCGAGTCGAGTCCCGCGCCCGTCCACAGCTCCCGTAGCGCCGCCATGCGGGAGGCGCCGACGCCTGGGGGGAGCGGTGGCGTCAATCCCAATGCGCGCAACTCGACCTGGATCGGGTCAAACGGGAATCCCCCGCCGAGCATATCCCAGGCGTACGCGGCGACCGTGCCGCCCGGGCGAACCACCCGAACCATCTCGGCGACGCCTTTGGCCGGGTCGGGCACGAAGAAGATCACCAACGCCATGATGGCGGCATCAAACCGGCTGGCGCCGAACGGCAATTCCATGGCGTCGCCCTGGAGGAATGTCACGCCGCTCGCCGCCGGTCGCGTGCGCGCGAAGGTCAGTTGTGCCTCGGACGGATCGATCCCCTGCGTTTCGGCGGGTGCGCAGTGCCGGACGAGCAAGTCAGTGAACGCGCCGTTGCCGCAGCCGACGTCGATCCACCGCAGACCCGATTGGGGTTCCAGCCAATCGATAAACACCTGCCCCGCAAGCTGGCTCCAGATGCCCATCCCGCGCTCGTATGCCGCCCCGTCATCAAACCGGATGGGCTGTTGGGCCATTGGCGTCGTCCCGCGCATGATTTCCAGTATTGCCAAATATTGATCGGAAATAGCGGGACGCAAGGCTGATAAGCCGCGTGGACGGCGCTATCTCCATGCACGAAACGGGACCGAGGACGGAAAAGCACGAGGCCGCCCCGGCGCGCGGTCACGAGATGCGGCAGCATCCAAACTACCGCCTCGGCTTCCCGGCAGGATCTTGCCCTTCGGTCGCGTCGCGTCCGTCCCACCCGAACGCCTCGATGACCCGCTCAACGAGCACATGGTCGATCTCGGGGCCGGACGGCCAGCTCCCGCCCCTCGTAGCCTCCACCGCCCTGATGTCCGCGCCCCCGGCAACGATCCGGTCCACATCGACAATCAAGCCTCCCGCGTCGTCGAGGAACAGCTTTCCGGCATGCCGATCCGGAAGCCTCTGAAACACCGCGCGCGCCTCCTCCAGGCCGGCCCGCACTGTAGCCCCGACGTCGGCTGCCGAGACGTCGATCGTGGAGATGATCGCCTCATCGACGTCCGGCTGGCGGAAATTGTTGGTCATGGCGATTTTTTCTGCCAAGGACGCGGGCGACCACGACTCATCCTTTCCGGGAGCAGCCCAGATCGCGAGCCACAGCGGCATGATGTTCCGGTGGATCAGGACCAGATCAACATAGTCTCGGACCTGCCTGCGGCCTCCGGCGGCCAGCGCCTTGTTGGTGGCAAGGTCCGCCATATGCAGCCGCCAGCCGAAATCCGGGTCAGGTACGGGTCCGAAGAACGCCCACGATCCCGATTCGATCCACTGGATCTTGGTCGAACCCGCCGTATCCTGAACGACGACGGCCTCGAACAGACCCTCATATCGGCGATGCACCGACACGGTGCACCCCGCGGTCCTGAGCGCCTCGACGTCCCGGAGTGCAATGCCGGCCACATCTTCGCCGGAACCATGGAAGATGTCCTCGTCGTCGGAGAGGTGGAATGCATGCCGCTGAAGGACGGGGGCCCCCGCGAACACGCTTGCCGGTGAACGCAGCGGCATCAATGTGCGCAGGACGGAGAACTGAAACTCATCCAACGGCATTTGCCAGTTCCTCCCTTATTTCAGCCGCCAGCCTCCATGCTTCCATCCCGCCCCGTGCGCGCAGGCTGTCGGCCACAACCCGCATGCCATTTTGTGTCTTCGACGCCTTGATGTTCCAAAGGCATTGGGTGCCGAATGTCCCGACCGCTTCGTTATGCAGGCGCTCCAGGCGTTCATTCCAGATGTCAGGACGGCGATGTTCGGCGCGCAGACGTGCCGCCTGTTCGAGGATGGCACTCCGGCCTTCCGGGGGAACCAGAACCTCGACCCTGATAAGACCGGCTCCCGCACCCCCGGAACGATATCGAACCGTGCGTTGGCGCCCTGCCATGAATTTTACTCTGGGATTTCGATTGATCGTACCCCGGATACGGACAAAACGCCAGCTATCCAAAGTTGACGCGGCGATACTCATTTTGACCGGATTCCAGTGTCTTATCGTCATGACCGGGCTTGTTCCGACCATCCACCTTCAACCCGTCGGGCGCAGGTCGCCGGCGCGGTTAGCCCTCAATGATGGTCCGGGCTCAGTACCGCGGGCGGTTTGATGCCCCGCGATCGCTAACCCAAGACTGCTCACCATCGGGTCCCGATGATGCACTACACAGAATCTCCGTGGTCCTCGGTGGCCCTCCGGCTGTCTCCGTGATGAAAATGAAGAAAGAATCAGCAAACGCGCGCTTGGCACCCGCCCCATGTCCGCGAAACCACGGCCTTGCCGACCCGCACAGTCTGCGAACGAGTAACCCCACAATAGCGTTTACCAACGCCATCGGCCGAACGGTGCGATCACGATGCCAACACCTCGGGCTAACACCTCGGGCCAACACCTCCGGACGCCACATCGTCGCCAACGCAGGTCGCCGCCACAATCCTCGCTCGATAGGGTATGATCCGGCACCGCCCGATTCGCGGCACTTGCAAAACCCACAATGGGCAGGACCGGACCCGCATGATCGCCCAACTCACCGGACGAGTTGACGCACTCTCCGACGGCACCTGCGTCATCGACGTGGGCGGCGTCGGCTATCTGGTGCAGGCATCGTCGCGCACCCTGTCCGCCCTGCCGCCGCCGCCCACCCTGGCCAAACTGCTGATCGAGACACATGTGCGTGAGGACGCCATCGTCCTGTATGGATTTTCCGACACCGCCGAACGCGACTGGTTCCGGCTGCTGACCACCGTGCAAGGCGTCGGCGGCCGCGTCGCTCTGGGGATTCTCTCGGCGCTGTCGCCGCGCGACCTGATCGGTGCCATCGCCGCTGGCGACAAGGCCAGCCTGACCCGGGCGCAGGGGGTTGGGCCGCGTCTGGCGATCCGGCTGCTGACGGAGTTGAAGGACAAGACCGGCACCATGCCCACCTCCACCGGTGTCTCCTACACCCCGATCGCCGCCGCGACGCCAGCCGACGACGCGCTGTCGGCCCTGGTCAACCTCGGTTACCGCCGGCCAGAGGCGCAGCAGACCGTGGCGCGGGTGCTGGACCGGTTGGGGGACAATGCCACGCTGGACGTCCTGATCCGTGACAGCCTCAAGGAACTGGCCCAGAGGGCCGCCGGATGAGCGAAACACGCGAAGTGTCCGCCGACCGCCGGCCGGAAGACGCCGCCGAGGCGTCGCTGCGGCCGCAGACGCTGGCCGACTTCACCGGCCAGAAGGCGTCCCGCGAAAACCTCGCGATCTTCATCCAGGCGGCGAAATCCCGCGGCGAATCGCTGGATCATGTGCTGCTGCACGGCCCGCCCGGCCTGGGCAAGACCACCCTGGCCCAGATCGTCGCCCGCGAACTGGGCGTAGGATTTCGCGCGACATCGGGTCCGGTGATCGCCAAGGCCGGCGACCTCGCGGCGATTCTGACGAATCTGCAGCCCCGGGATGTCCTGTTCATCGACGAGATCCATCGGCTGCAGCCGGCGATCGAGGAGATCCTCTACCCCGCGATGGAAGATTTCCAGCTCGACCTGATCATCGGCGAAGGCCCGGCGGCGCGCAGCGTGCGGATTGACCTGCCGCCGTTCACCCTGGTCGGCGCCACCACCCGTGCCGGCCTGTTGGCGACGCCGCTGCGCGACCGGTTCGGGATTCCGTTGCGCCTTATCTTCTACACCGCCGAGGAACTCCGTCAGATCATCGTTCGCGGTGCGCGCCTGCTGGGGCTGGTCCTGAGCGATGACGGCGCCATCGAAATCGCCCGCCGGTCGCGCGGCACCCCCCGTATTGCCGGCCGCCTGCTGCGCCGGGTGCGCGATATCGCCCTGGTGCAAGGCCACACGCCGGTGGATCGCCATGTCGCCGACGCCGCGCTGACCCGGCTGGAGGTCGATCACCTCGGTCTGGACGCGATGGACCGGCGCTACTTGCGCCGGATCGCCGAACACCATGCCGGCGGCCCGGTGGGGGTAGAAACGCTGGCCGCTGCACTGGCCGAGGCGCGCGACACGCTGGAAGACGTTGTCGAACCGTATCTGATCCAGGAGGGCCTGATCCTGCGCACCAGTCGCGGCCGGATGCTCGGGGAACCCGGATGGCGACATCTGGATTTGAAACCGCCCCGCTCGGCCCAATCGCTGTTCAATGCGCCGCTGCTCGAGGCGCCGCTGCTCGAGGCATTGGGAGGGGACGAATGACGGGACGCTACGGCCGCGCCTTTTGTTCAGGGCCACGCGGCCGCGGCATTCAGCCGGGGTCGGAGCCACGCGCGTTTTTAGCACGGAGAGTACGGAGAACCACGGAGGCTCACGGAGTAACTTCCAACGTGTCACCAAGCGGCGGCGTGACGACACTATCCCCGACCGCTTGCCCGGGGGCGACACCGCGCCGCGGCACTTCGCGCGAAGCGCCAGGTTTCCTCCTCCGTGAACCTCCGTGGTTCTCCGTGCTCTTCGTGGTAAAAACTGGCGAGCCGACGACCAAACGCCGCCGCCCCGGTGTGGCGCTCATAATGAACCGTCTAACGGCGAGAGGATGGGTGACGCCGATGGACGGCCGTCATGTCATCACGGGGCGCGGTGATGGTGTACTCGGACGCTGTGCCGGGACGCCACCTAAATGATTGCTCATCCGCAATCCATCCACCGGTATTCCTTCCGTATCTATTACGAAGATACCGATGCCGGCGGCGTGGTCTATCACGCCAATTACCTCCGCTACGCCGAACGCGCCCGCACCGAAGCCTTGCGCGACGCGGGAATCCCGCACGCTGATATGGTGGAGCAATTTGGCCTGATGTTCATGGTGCATCGCGCCGAAATAGACTATCTCCGCCCCGCCTTGCCCGACGATCTTTTGGTGGTCGAGACGGAAACAATGGACGTGGGCGGAGCATCCGTCCTATTGCGCCAGACAATACGCGGCCCCAACGGGGTCTGTGTGACGCTGCGCATCAAGCTCGCGTGCGTCCGAATCGGAGGAAAGAAACCAGGCCGCATCCCGCCAAAGTGGCGAGAGGCGATGCTTGGCCTGCGTCGTCTCGACGACGCGGGGGATAAAATGACACGGCGTCGTCTCGACGACGCAGGGGATAAAATGACACGGGGCCGTCTCGACGACGCAAACGGGTCGGAATGAGTTTTGACCCGGGTATCAATACCCAAACAGGGGGCTAAGCAGTGGATCGGGCAGTGGATGCGGTAAATCTGGGAACAGCCAACGGCGACCTGTCGCTTTGGGGCCTGTTCATTCAAGCCGACATCGTCGTCAAACTCGTCATGATTGGCCTGCTCGGCGCCAGCGTGTGGGTTTGGGCGGTGGTGTTCGAAAAGTGGACCATCCTGCGCAAGGCCAACAAGGAGGCCGACGCGTTCGAGGACCGGTTCTGGTCCGGCGGCAGCCTGGATGAGCTGTTCGACCGCGAGGGCAGCAATCCCAACCACCCGATGGCCTCCGTTTTCGCCGCCGCGATGGGCGAATGGCGCCGCTCGGTTCGCGTCGCCGGTGCCGAGATCTCCCAAACCAGCGTCAGCGGGCGGATCGACCGCGCCATCACCGTGACGGTGCAGCGGGAAATGGACCGGATGGAGCGGTGGATGATCTTCCTGGCGTCTGTCGGGGCGACGGCGCCGTTTGTCGGCCTGTTCGGCACCGTCTGGGGCATCATGCATTCGTTCTCGGCGATCGCCGCGATGCACAACACCAATCTCGCGGTGGTCGCGCCCGGTATCGCCGAGGCGTTGTTCGCCACGGCCATCGGCCTCGTCGCGGCGATCCCGGCGGTGCTCGCCTACAATCAGATCAGCAACAGCCTGTCACGCTTCGCCGGCCGGCTGGACAATTTCGGGAGTGAATTCGGCGCCATCCTGTCTCGCCAAAGCGAGGAGCGTTCTTAGATGGCGATGTCCATGGGTGCCCGCGGGCGCGGTGGCCGAACCCGCTACCGGCCATTGGCGGAGATCAACGTCACCCCGATGGTCGATGTGATGCTGGTGCTGCTGATCATCTTCATGGTCACCGCGCCACTGATGACGTCCGGGGTGTCGGTCGATCTGCCGAAGACCAACGCGCAGCCGCTGAACAGCGACAGTGAGCCGTTGACGGTCTCGATCAAGGCCGACGGATCGATCTTCTTGCAGGAGCAGGCGGTCGATGTCGGCGAACTGGTCGCCAGGCTGCAGGCGATCGCCAAGAACAACGCCGATCGCCGCATCTTCGTTCGCGGCGATAAGGACCTCGCCTACGGCCGGATTATGGAGGTCATGGGAACAATCACCCAGGGCGGCTTCGCCAAGGTCGCGTTGCTGGCCGAACAGACCGTCGCCCAACCCGCGCCTGGTTCGCCAGCGCCTGCCGGCAAGCCCGCTTCCGAGCCACGCAAATAGGGGTGATCGGCGCGTGCTGCAGCAGTTATCCAGCGGCGGTAAGACGCTTGGCAAACGAGCGTTCGGCATGACGCGACGCATGCGAAACGGCCTGATCGCTTCGGCCGTCCTGCACGCCGGCGTGCTGCTGTTCGTGCTGGCCGGCCTGCCGTCGCGCATCCCGAAGGACGAAGAGCCGCCGGAAACGACGGTCGCGATGGTATTCCAGGGCACCGCCAAATCCTCGATGCTGGCCCCGACTCCGGCTCAGGTTCCGGCGCCGTCGAAGGAAGTCGCGCCTCCCGCGCCGCCGGTGACGACGCCGGCGAAGCCGCAGCCGGTGGAGGCAGCGCCGCCGCCGCCACCGCCCCCTCCTCCGCCGCCGCAAACCCGGGTGGAGCCGGCGCCGCCGTCCCCGACGCCACCAGTGAAAACCCCGCCGCCGGAGCCGACGCCCGCGCCGGATGTCATGCCGCCGCCGCCCGCGCCGCCGACTCCGACACCGCCGGCCAAACCTGCAGCGCCGCTGCCCATACCGCCGCCACCGGTGCCGCCGCCACCGGCGCCGCCCAGCACCACGTCGCAGCCGAATGTCACGAAGAACCCGACGCCGAACAGCAGTTCGGTGGAGAACACGCTGGAAAAACTGCGTCAGTTGCAGCATCAGAGCCAACCGCCGAAAGCGCGCCCCAATCCGCAGGCTGGCGGCGCGCCGAATGGCGGCGGCAACCCGCAGGGTGATACCGCGGCGCTGAGTGCCGACCAGCAACTGGCGGTCGGCGACCATGTGCGGGAGTGCTGGACCAAGGATGCCGGTGCCCTGGGCATCGAAAAGCAGCGGGTGCTGCTGACGGTGACGACCGATCCTGGCGGCGTGGCGCGCAAGGCCGAGGTGTCCGGCGAGGATGTCGGACGCATGGACGATCCGCGGTTCCGCGCATTCGCCGAACGGGCGAGGCGAGCGATCATGGACCCGCACTGCGCGAATTTGCCGTTGCCCAACAACGTAATGGGCAAGGTCAACGTGCTGACGTTTCGGTTCAGTCCATGATCATTCCGGCCGCTCCGAAGACTTTTAACGCAGATGCACGCGGGGTTAAAATTTCTCCTGATCGGTCCGCATCGGCCGTTGCCATGGACCGATCGATCGCGCTGCACGCAAACCGCATAGGGAAGAAGACACCGGCATGATCCACATTCCTTCTCCGTCCGTCGGCCGCCGCGGCCTGATCGCCAGCGCCGCCGGACTACTCGCCGCCGCACCCATTCCGGTCCTGGCACAACCGGCCTCCCCGCCGGCTTCAGCCGGTAACGGCAAGTCCGCCGTGATCGACGTCAACCGAGCGCGATCCGAACCAATCCCGATCGCCGTCGCGGATTTGGGCGGCCCGGATGGCGCCTCGGCGCAGCTTGGCCACGACATCGCCGCGGTCATCAGTGCCGATCTGGCGCGCAGCGGACTGTTCCGGCTGATCGCCCAGGCCGCTTTCATCCAGACCGGCGCGCCGGCCGCCGCCGCGCCGAATTTCCAGAATTGGAAGGTCTCCGGCGCGCAGGCGCTGGTCACCGGCAGCGTACAGAGC
>JAYUEJ010000440.1:0-5011 GCA_043739265.1 Rhodopila sp.
CGCGGTGATCCAGGTTAGCCTCGGTTCACCGATTGTCGCACAGCTTGGTGATGTCGCGCCAGCCTTCCGTCCGATGCTTACATCCAAAAAATCCAACCCGTTCGACACAAAAGCAGATTTCTCTTGCCTTCGCACAACCCTTCGTTGTAAAGAACATATCAGGAACTAAATCGTCTTTCATCGAAGGCAGGCCCAACCATGTCCGATCCAACCACGTCCAACGAACTTTTCGATCCACAAATCGGCCTGATGGTCGCCGCCGCCGAACATCTCATTCCCCTGTTCGAAACCGAGTCCATCGACGGACCACTCGCGCGGCGCATGGCGATCAGCGCCCTTTACGCTTACAACCCGGAAACACGCGCGGATTTCGTAAACGCCGCCCGCATTATCGCCTTCTCGTTGGCCGCCCTCGCCCTGCTCGGTAAAACCGCGTCTCCGGACATGACAATGCCGGAGAAAATGCGCGCCTTCAGCCGCGCCAACGCCCTCAACCGCTCCGCCGACCAAAGTGAGCGAACCATGATGCAGCGGCGGCGCCACGATAATTCCAACCCGCAGGCCGACCAGCCGGACCCCTACGCCAATTCGCCCGACGCGAAAAACGACGATGCCCAAATGAAATCCGCGATCGCCACCCTGATGCAGGAATACCAAACCGCCTGCGCACTCAGCGCATCCAATACGGCGACACCGGAAGCGGCGCCTGCCCCCAAGGAAACCGCGGCACCGCAATCATCCACCGCAACGCCGGCAAGCGCGATCCGCACCGATGTCCCAATGCCCCGAACCGGCCAACCCGCACCGTCGTATAAAGCCGGTTTGCTGGCGCAGACCGCCATGCACCGTGTGATCCAACACAACGCCACCCAGCACCAAGTCTAGAGATCCACAAGGCCAGCGTCTCAACTCTGGCCGAATTGTGAATTCCCCGCCACTTGTCCCGCCCATCGCAAGACCGAACTCAATAGTCTGAAGCAGGAGACCGTTCGGATCATGATCCCCCATATGCGGCTTCTCATCACCCTACCGCTGCTCCTGGTCGGCGCGTGCGGGTCCGATCAGAATCGGTCGGTACGGCTGCTCGACCAGCGCCTGCACACCCGACTGGCATCCGACATCGCAGCGAACCGGGTAGCGATGCAAAGCCTGCCCGACGGTGTTCGGGTCACATTGCTCGATCCCGCCCCGTTTCAGGCCGGCACGACAGCGTTGGAAGACCGCGAAAACGACCTCCGGTCCAGCGTGGTAGAAGGTCTGCTCGACCCGGACCTGATGCGGGTGCAGGTCGCGGACACCGGCGCGTTGCCGGATCGTCAACGCGCCGCGCGGGTCCAAAGCGTCGTCCAATACTTCGCCGATTACGGACTGGCGGGCACGCTGCTTCCAGCCGAACCCCTGGCGCCGGGATCGCCCGCCGGCGTGGCGATTACCATCAGCGTCGTCTGTCCGCACCGGACCGAGGGCGGCTTCTACGACACCGGCCAACGCATTCCCGGCTGCGACTAAGGCAACACCCGACGATCAGCGAATCGCCAATTTGCGTTTAACAAAAATCGTCACAGCCGCACCAAACACCCCAGGCGTGCCGCAAAGCCGCACCAAGATTCCGCCCGAACCGCGGCGCATCGCACAACGGACTCCGCCCCACCGTCTGCCGCAAACCCGCCCGCAGCGCCGACAGCGCTTCCAAATCCCCGGCCCGGGCGACCGCCATCGCGATATAGGCCTCAACCGATCCGGTCACCCAATCCGGCAGTCCGGCGTTGCTCATGTGGCTGGCCGAGTGGCGTGACGCGAAAATCTCTCCCGGCAAAGTAATGGTCGGCACGCCCATCCACAGCGCCTCACAGGTCGTCAGGCCGCCGGAATACGGAAACGGGTCCAGCACGAGATCGACATTGCCATACTCGCCCATGAAGGCGCGATGACCGGACGAACCGCGCAATTCGATCCGGTCGCCGGCGATGCCGAGCGCGGCGAAATCGGCCAGGAACCCGTCGGCGGTTGGCCCATCGGACAACTGATGCGTCTTCAGGATCAACCGCGCTGTCGGAACCCGCTGCAGGATCTTGGCCCAGGTTTCGATGACCCGAGGCGTGATCTTCGCCAGATTGTTGAAACAGCCGAAGGTAACGAAGCCGTTCGTCAGCGCCGGCAGCGCCACCACATCCGGCGCATGCGGCGGCGGGCTGTAACAGACATAGCCATCGGGCAGCCGCAGCAACCTCTCGCTGTAAAGCGGTTCGAACCCGTCCGGAGTCTCCCACCGGTCGGTCAGGAACCAGTCCATCTCAGCCAGGCCGGAGCTGTGCGCCTGCATGCCGACCCATTTGATCTGGACCGGCGCCAGACGGTTGGCACACGCCGGCATGCGGGCGGCATCGCCGTAGCCGCCCAGGTCGATCAGGATGTCGATGCCTTGCGCGCGGGCCAGCGCCGTCAGCGCCGTATCGCTGAGATTATCGATCTCGATCCAATCGCGTGCGGCGGCGCGATAACGCCGGGCGATAGGATCTTCCGGCGCCGCGTTCTGGGTCAGGCAGACCACACGGAACCGGTCTGGGTCCAGACTCTCGATCCCGGCAACGGTCAGCCACCCGACCGGATGCGACCGCAGCGTTCCGGACAGCAGGCCGACAACGAGCGGACGATCCGGGTCGGGGCTGTTGAGCAGCGGCGACCGCTTATCGCGGGGCAACGCGGCGGAGCAGTCCCGCATCGCCGACAACAGCTCCTTGCCGGTGGTGCCGTCGCGATAGGGCAGCGTGTTGCACAGGGCGCGGCGAGGCAGGCAAGCGGACGGGTCGCGTTCGATCGCCAGCCGTGCGATCGCGACCGCCTGTTCCTGCTCGCCGACGCAGGCCGTGGCGTTGGCGAGGTTGCACAAAATCGAGGTGTGCGAGCCGTGGCGATCCAGGATGTCCCGCAGGATCGCCCGTGCCTCGGCGTGACGGTGCAGCCGCATCAGCACGGCGGCGTGGTCGTTGCGCACCTGCGGATCGTCGGGGTCGAGCACGCTGACGCGGCGCAGCACCTGTTCCGCCTGGCGCACCCGGCTGGACCGAGCCAGCACACCGCCCAGCAGCCGCAGCGGTTCGCGTTCGCCGGGCGCCAGTTCCGTCGCGGCTTCAAGCGCATCGATCGCCTCCGGCCGGCGCCCGAGGCGCTCGAGCAGCAGGCCGCGCCCGATCTGCAGCACCGGGTTCAGCGGATATCGCTCACAGGCGAGCGACAAACGCGCCAGTTCGGAGTCGCCGGCGTTGGCGTCCAGCGTGACGTCGATGCCGTTCAGCACATCGTCCAGGCAATCCGGTCGCAGGCCTTGCGCGGTGACAAACGCGGTCAGCGCGGATTCGAAGTCGCGGGATGCGCGCAACGCCAGACCCAACGTGTTCCAGGCCTCGGCATTGCTCTCCGCGACGCGGCAACAGCGGATCAGCAGATCACGCGCCGCGCCGGCCTGCCCTCGCATCAACAGCAGGCCGCCCAGCGCGATCAACGCCTCGGCGCGATCGGGATTGACCTGGAGAACCTGCCGGTAGGCTTCCTCGGCGAGCGCGGTTTCGCCCGTGGCGCGCAAGCTTTCGGCGAGGCGCAACACGGGTTCGTCCCAGTCCGGCAGGCGGACGGCCACCTGCTGCATCAGGCGCCGGGCGCGGTCGCGGTCCCCCGCACGATCCTCGGCGATCGCCAGATTGAGCAGCGTCGAGGGGGTGGTGTCCCCAAGTGACAGGGCCAGTCGCAAGGGTGCCAGCGCGTCGTGGAAGCGCCCCTCGGCCAACAGGTCCACGCCGGATGGAGGACCCTGGACGTCAACCGTCATGACGAATGCGTTCGATCGCGAAGAGCAGGCCCGGGACGTCGGTCCCCGCCTCCTGCCGGATGACCGGCCGATCCAGGCGCAGGACCCGGAATCCGGCGTCGCGAACAGCCTCATAAATGTAATGTTCGGCGTGGACGTACCGGCCTTGCCGCTGCAGCGCCCAGTTGCCGTTGCCAGGGATGACCCCGTCGTGGTCGGCTTGAATTTCCTCGACCGAGAACACGAACCAGCCGTTCGGCTCCAGCCGATCATACACCAGTGCCAGAAGGTCCTCCAGGGCGCCGAAATAGCACAACACGTCGGCCGCGACGATCAACGGCCAGCGCTGCTGATGGCTCGCCAGATCGGACACGATGTCGGCTTCCCGAAGATCCTGGTAAAGCCGCTTCGCTCGGGCGTGGGCGAGCATCCGGGACGACAGATCGACCCCGGTGAACGGCCCCAGCGGCAGATCCGCGATCGCCAGTGCGACCAACCCGGTGCCGCAGCCAAGGTCGAGAACCGGTCCAACCGGCAGTCCGGCGACGATCTTCGGATGCGCCTGAAGCAGGGTGCGAATGGCACCCGGGATACGATAGCCCAACTGGATCAGATGCACCTCGAAACGATCTGCGTAGCCATCGAAGACTGTTCGGACATAGGCCTCGGGGGCGCGCCTGGCCTCCGCCATCAGGCCGGATGCCATCACCAGGTGGCGGACGTACGGATCTTCGGGACCAAGTTTCAGGGCGTTCTGGTAAGCGACGGCGGCCTGGTCGTGCTGCCCGAGGCTGGACATCGCATGACCCTGCATCCCAAAGGTGCAGGCATCGGCGATGCCGACGGATCGCGCCTGCTCCGCCAGCCGAACCGCCTGGCTGAAATCGCGTCGGCGTATGCACAGCAGGATCGCGGCGTTGCGCAGGGCCACGTTGGCCGGGGACAGGGCAATGCCGTCGGTCAGGGTCAAAAGGGCGGCATCGGTGTCGCCGGATTTTTCCAGCGCCGTGGCCAGCGCCTGCCGATATTCGAGTTCGGTTGGGGCCCCGGCAACCGCTTCCGCCAGACAGGCGGCCGCATCGACCGGCCGCCCGAGGTCGAGCATCGCCGCGCCCAGTATGGCCTTGGCCTGGGGATCGGCGGGGTCGAAGATCACCGCCTCGGCGGCATCCCGCGCCGCTCCTTCCAAATCCCCCATCCTTTGCC
>JAYUEJ010000441.1:0-1612 GCA_043739265.1 Rhodopila sp.
GGCGAGCAGGATTTGCCGGTCAGGTCGGTGGACGAGGCGGATGAGTTGATCGTTACTCGCCCCGCCTCCCGCGCGACCTGCTGCACCGCGAGGGCAACCCCGGAGTTCGGCATGTCGATAATCATGTCCACCTGGCCGACCGAGAACCATTCCCGCGCGATGGCTGACCCGACGTCGGGCTTGTTCTGGTGATCCGCGAAGACGACTTCGATTGGTTTGCCGAACATCTTGCCGCCGAAATCCTCCACCGCCATGCGGGTCGCGAGGACCGATCCGGGGCCGGAGAAGTCGCGATACGGCCCATTCAGGTCGGTCAGGACGCCGATCTTGACGATGCCGTCCGATAGAACCGGCGGACTTGCCGACCTGGCATGAACGAGTCCGGTGCCGCCGAACACGGTCGGGGCGACGATCCCCGCGCCGACGCCCGCCATCGTTTCCGCCAGCAGCCGGCGCCGTGACAGTTTCGTTTCCTGGACCATTTTGCTTTTCCCCCAGCCGTTGCCGGCTCGATTTATTGTCATCGGGACTATACCTGTCCGCGCGGCGGTCACAAGTCTCGCACCGTGCGATCACCCGTTCTCATTTTAGACGACCCAACATTGCCCGGTCCGTCATCGCCGGTCTTGTCAGGCCATCCGCGCCGACCGGCTGGGGGTGGATGGTTGGAACAAGCCCATCCATGACGATAAAACAATGGAAACTGGTCGAAATGAGAAATGCTGCCTTGCGATCGATGCCTTTGTTTCGCGGGGCTGGAACACCCGGGCAGGATCAGCGGTTGATGAACCGCCCTATGTTGTTTGCATGGCATGCGTTGTCGCAAAACAGCGCCTGGTGCGCGACTGTATCCGAAGGGCGTTCGACTTTTGGCAAGCAAGTGATCTTTTAACACGGAGGAAGAACGAGGACCACCGAGGGCCATGGAGAAGACAGCACGGCGCTTCGCGTGAGGCGCGTTGATGCGGTAACGTTCCAGAAATGTCGCTGAATTGACTGTGTATGCCCAATTCCAGCAACACGGCGGCGTCCGCAGGGGCGCGGTGGCGTTGGTTCCAGATCCTTTCTCCGTGCCCCTCCGTAGTCCTCGTTCTTCCTCCGTGTAAAAAACACTTGCTTGCGGGCGAAAACAGGTTTGCGACCGTCGTTTCAGGCTCCCTAAACCACACATGCGATCGGCGGACAGCACACCATCTGGACATCGCGGAGCGGAAACGCCGGGCCATGACCAGGAGCGGTGCGTCTGGTGATTCGCTTATTTTCGGCCGCCGCCTAAGCTAACCGCTGCCTAAGCTGGCAGAGCGTTCGATCCCTATCCGGAGATAACAGTTGAAGAACTCCATCCCCTTGCGGATGCACGTCCCAGAGCCGGCCGCCCGGCCCGGCCAGCCCGCGGACTTCACCTGGGTGAAGGTATCGCCGGCAGGATCGGTCGCGCGACCCGATATCGGCGTGGACCCCGGTGCCATCCGCGAACATGCCTACGCGCTGATCCGCGTGCTGGACGACGACGCCAACGCCGTAGGCCCGTGGGATCCAAAGCTGGACCCCGACACACTAAAGCGCGGCCTGCGCATGATGATGCTGACCCGCGCCTACGACAACCGGATGT
>JAYUEJ010000442.1:0-4988 GCA_043739265.1 Rhodopila sp.
GCCGCGCACGGCCGTTTCGCGATTGCCCCGTTTGGCAACGTCTTCATGCTCGCCCGCGTCATTTACGACGGCCCCGGCATGACCGCCCTGCGCCGCTTCTGCCCGGTTGCGAACTGGCGGCTGTGTCCGTTCATCGACGACCTTCCGGCCACCTCGGACGATTTTCTGTGGGCGCCAGACAGTCCGCTAAGCCGTGCCGGCGGCCCTAAATCCGTCTCCCTGGATGCCGATGAGATCATCGCGGCCGCGCTGAACGGCGATCCTGTTGCCGAGACCCGTGCCGCATTGAGGAATACGCTGGAACAACTGACCCGCTTCGACAGCGGTGATGGCCTGACACCGTGGCCAAACGAGGTTTCGCCCTGGATCGAGCGTGATTTCCCCGCCAGGGAACGTGTCGCCTACGCCTCCGCTCGGCAGCAGGCTGGCCGGCTGTTGCTGCCTCGGTTCCTGGCCAACATCCACGCCATTACCGCATTGGCCGGCGTCATCGGCTGCGTCGTCTTGCTGCCCGTCGCCATCAGACGACGCGCGCCCTGTGCCGGATTCCTGCTCGCCGTGCTGCTGGCACTTCCCGTCAGTGCCGCGATCACCGGAAGCCTGTCCACCCCGCACGACCGTTACCAGGCCCGCATCATGTGGCTGCCGCCATTCATCGCCGCCGTGTCCATGGCATCGCTACGCCCCCTGCCCCGCGTGAGGCGCCCGGCATGAAACATCATGCCATTTGGTCGGGGCTGGAGGCCGCCGTCTCCGCCATCCTGTCGATCGTCACCTCCTTCGTGGTCGCCCGCATCGTCGGACCGGCAGAGCTTGGCATCGGCGCTGCCGTGATCGCGGTGCATGTGCTGCTGTGGGTCGTCACCAACGCGCTGTTCGCCGACGCCCTGGTGCAGCGTCCGTCGGTCAATGACCGGATACTCTCCAGCGCATTCTGGGCATCGGTGGCCGTGGGATGCGTCGCGATGCTGCTCCAGGCCGCGTCCGGCTGGGGCCTTGCCGCACTGTTCGGGGATGACCGGCTGGTTCCGATGGCCCTGGTTCTCGCCGCCCCGCTGCCGTTGGTCGGCGCCGCCGGGGTTATGCAGGGCCTGCTGACGCGGGAACGAGCCTATCGCCGCCTCGCGTTGCGGACAGTGATCGGTCAGGGACTGGGCACCGGCGTGGGTGTTTGGACCGCCCTGGCCGGCGCCGGCGGCTGGGCGCTGGTTTCGCAACAGGCCGTCGGCGCGACGTTTGGTGCCCTGGCTTTGCTGTTGGGCCGGGGCTGGCGGCCGTCTAGGTGCCTGGACCGGGCCGCCGTGCGCGGGCTGCTGGCGGTCGGCATCCCGCTGACAGCATCCACGCTGGTGTTGATCGCACGCTACCGGCTGTTCGCGATTCTGATCGGCGGATCGGCTGGCCCCGCTGTTCTGGGCCAGGTGCATATCGCCTTCCGGCTGGTCGATACCGTGCGGGAACTGAGCTTTACCGCACTCTGGCGCCTGATGCTGCCGGCACTGTCCGAACATCAGCATGACCAGGGTGCGATGTTGACGCAGGTGGACCGCTGGCTGCGCCGGTGCGTCGCCACGGTCGTTCCACTTTGCGTGGTTCTTGCGGTCGGCCTGATACAGGGCGTAGCCGTGCTGATGGGACCCGGGTGGGCCGCGACCGGTGAGGCAGCCATGCCGTTGGTCGCTCTGATGGCATGGTCCGCACTGACGTTTCCCTCCGGCGTGGCATTGGTAGCGGTCGGGCAGGCTCGGTTCACGCTCTATGCCAATCTGGCCGGATTGGTCGCCAGTTCAGCCGGAGTGCTGCTGCTGCGGCCCACAACTCCCTGGGATGCGGTGACGATCTGGACGGTCAGTCAATGTCTCGTGAGCCCCTACAGTCTGTGGGTGAACGCCAGGGCGCTGGGGGTGACCATGCTCCGGCCGCTGACTGGCGGATTTTGGCCGCGGGATCGTGCGGGATGAACGACATCCCAGTTCGTTCGAGCGACAATCGGGCACGGTTCGGCAAACCACGAGCCTTAAAATCGACGACGGGCACGGTCCAATGCGAACACGCCAGGTTAACGGCTACTATACATTTCACTTGGCTGTTGATATCAATTCCACCTGGACGCTGATATGATTTCGACCGCATCAGAAGACGGCTTAAATCGGCCGAAAGCAAGCCATAGGGCATCATAAAAGTGGAAGATCCTCTCTTTCAACGCCATCTCAAGGAAGAATTGGCCCAAGGCCTGGCGTCGGCCCGAGTACTCAACCTCGTTGGTCCGCGGCAGGTCGGAAAGACCACCCTGGTGAGGGACCTTTACGACGGTGGGCAGTTCATCACGCTGGATGACGAGAACGTTCTGGCCGCCATCGAAAGCGATCCGATCGGCCAACTCGATGCCTTGGTAGCGCGTTCAGGCGACCGTCCACTTATCATCGACGAGGCCCAACGGTCGAAGCGTCTGGCGCTGACCATCAAGAAGATCGTGGATGAGCGGCGGCGCCCCGGTCAGTTTATTTTGACCGGTTCTTCGAACATATTCACGACCGCGCATGTGGCGGATTCTTTGGCCGGACGCGTTCAGACGTTGACGATGCTCCCGTTGAGCACCGCGGAGATCCATCGGGCGCAACCGCCGCTTCTGTTCGACTGGGCGCATCAGGACGATCAGCCAAATCTGGAGAACCTGCCGGCGGGGCCGGTCTGTGCCAGAAGCGAGTATATCGACCTCATTCTGCGGGGCGGTTACCCCGAAATTCGCGCGCTGCGCGCCCGCGCCCGGCAGCGCCGGTATCGCGACTACGTTGACACGATCGTGGATCGCGATGTCGCCGACATCCTGAAAATCCGGAAGACGGATTCCATGCGGCGATTGATCGAGCAACTCGCCGCGCGAACCGCGAACGAGGTAAACATTCAGGAATTAGCGGGGTTACTCGGAGTTCAACGGCCAACCCTGGAAGCCTACCTTGATGTCCTCGGCAAGCTGTCGCTGGTCACGCGGCTGCCGGCTTGGACATCGGGCGAGCCGGGGCGCGATATCCGTCATCCCAAAGTCCATCTGGTTGACACGGGCATCGTCGCGGCCCTGCGCAACATGAGCCCATCGACGTTCCTCGCGGATGCCAACCCCGGGTCGCTTGGCGCGCTGGTGGAAACCTTCGTCTATACCGAAATCGCCAAAAACCTTCCCTATCAACGCGAGCATTGGCGTCTTTACCACTGGCGCAACGCCAGGGGGCGGGAGATCGACATCCTCGCGGAAGCCGAACGGACCTTGGTCGGGATAGAGGTGAAAGCCGCGGCGACGGTGACAGCGGAAGATTTTCGACACCTGAGGTGGTTTGCCGACGACGGACCCGGCTCGACATGGAAATTCATCGGGATTGTCGTTTATCTGGGGGAGCACCCGCTCCAATTCGGGCCACGATTGTTCGCATTGCCGCTGTCGGTGTTTTGGGGCGGCCCACCCGCGGAGCCGCACTGCCTGGGTTAAGGCCGGCGGGTATGATATAAAAAACCAACCGTTCAGGAGAATACCGATGCCGCTGCTCGCCCTTCCCGCCGTGTTCATGCGTGGTGGCACCAGCCGAGCGGTGATGTTTCACGCGAAGGATTTGCCCGAACGCGGGGCGTGGGACCCAATCTTTCTCGCGGCAATGGGTAGTCCGGACCCGAACGGCCGGCAGTTGAACGGCATGGGCGGTGGCATTTCCTCGCTTTCCAAAATCTGCATCCTTGCCCCGTCGGAACGGGCGGATGCCGATATCGACTACACCTTCGCCCAGGTCCAGATCCGTGAGGCGTCGGTCGATTACCGCGGTAACTGCGGCAACATGTCTTCGGCCGTGGGTCCGTTCGCGGTCGATGAGGGCATTGTGCGGCCGAACGGCGACACCGCCGTGGTGCGGATTTTCAACACCAACACCGGGAAGATCATCCGATCGACCTTCTCCCTGGTCGATGGGCGCGCCGCCACCGATGGCGATCTGGCCATCCCGGGCGTTGCCGGGACCGGTTCGCCGGTTCGCCTGGACTTCCTTTCGCCCGGCGGTTCCGCGACCGAACGCCTGCTGCCGGGGGGACAGGTTCGGACCTGGCTGGAGGTCCCCGGCCTTGGGTCGATCGAGGTATCCATGGTCGATGCCGCCAAACCCTGCATCTTCGTGCGCGCCCGTGATATCGGCCTGACCGGAATGGAACTTCCCGAGACACTGGACACCAACATCGCCGTCCTGACCAGGCTGGAAAACATCCGGCAGGCCGGCTCGGTCGCCATGGGGATCGCTCGTACTCTTGATGAGGCTCGGCATATTCGCGGTATCCCGGCGGTCGGGTTCATCGCACCGCCGATGGACGCGCCCACGCTGTCGGGCGAGACGATCCGCGCCGAACAGGTCGATTTAACCGTGCGTTTTATCTCCAACGGACAACCGCACCGGGCGCTGCCGGTGACCTCCTCGCTCTGCACCGCCGTTGCCGCTCGGATTACCGGGACGCTGGTCGCGGAGACGTTGCTGACGGAGCCAGGCGGGTCGATCCGTATCGGCATGCCATCCGGCATTCTGACGGTGGGCGCCGACGTGACCTGTGACGCCACCGGAGTCTGGACCGCAAATAGTGGCGCGTTATACCGGACCACAAGACGGCTGTTCGACGGCCGGATCTACGCGCCGCAAGTTGCATAACAATGCGCGATACCGCCCAACGCCATCCCCAGATCAATAGGGGAAGGGTTTGGCTCAGCCAACGATCGCGGCACGTATTGGTATCGGTGACCCGACAAGCCGGCCTGACGTTACAGGAATTGCCTCAAACGGAACCCGCGACGTACGCCGTCAGACTCTCCACCACTGTGTCCTGATACATGATTCTGGCCTTGACCACGTCGCCGATGCTGATCAGGCCGATCAACGTGTCATGATCGACAACCGGCAGATGCCTGAACCGGCCGACCGTCATTATTTGCATCGCCTGATCGACGGTTGTATCCGGATGAG
>JAYUEJ010000443.1:0-4983 GCA_043739265.1 Rhodopila sp.
CCGGCCCAGGGTAAAGCTGACTTAATCGGGCAATTGTGACAGAACGGTATGGAAATTATGGCTACAACCCTTGTTCTGGCCCTCTGCCTCCCATACATCCCACTTATTAACCGTAGGGACTGCGCCGGTGCTTCGGGCCTCCGCGATCCGCTGAAAAGGAGTTTTTTCGAATGAGTAAAGTGATCGGTATCGATCTCGGTACCACCAATTCGTGCGTCGCTATCCTGGAAGGCAAGGATGTTCGTGTTATCGAGAACGCCGAAGGCGCCCGCACCACGCCCAGCATGGTGGCCTTCGCCGAAGGCGGTGAACGTCTGGTTGGCCAGTCCGCCAAGCGCCAGGCGGTCACCAACCCGACCAATACCCTGTATGCCATCAAGCGCCTGATCGGCCGCCGCTACGACGATCCGCTGGTCGCCAAGGATAAGGGCATGGTGCCGTACACCATCGTCCGCGGCGACAATGGTGACGCCGTTGTGGAAAGCCGTGGCGAGAAATACTCCCCCAGCCAGGTTAGCGCCTTCATTCTGGGCAAGATGAAAGAGACCGCGGAAGCCTATCTGGGTGAAACCGTGACCCAGGCCGTCATCACCGTCCCGGCCTACTTCAACGACAGCCAGCGCCAGGCGACCAAGGACGCCGGCCGCATCGCCGGGCTCGAAGTTCTGCGCATCATCAACGAACCGACCGCGGCGGCGCTGGCCTACGGTATGGACAAGAAGTCCGCCGGCACGATCGCCGTCTATGACCTTGGCGGCGGCACGTTCGATATTTCCGTGCTGGAAATCGGTGACGGCGTGTTCGAGGTGAAGTCCACCAACGGCGACACATTCCTCGGCGGCGAGGATTTCGATCTGCGCATCATCGACTATCTGGCCGATGAGTTCCGCAAGGACCAGGGTATCGACCTGCGCAAGGACAAGCTGGCCCTGCAGCGTCTGAAGGAAGCCGCCGAAAAGGCCAAGATTGAGCTGTCCTCTTCCAAAGAGACGGAAATCAACCTGCCGTTCATCACCGCCGACGCCTCCGGGCCGAAGCACCTGGTGATGAAGATCTCCCGCGCGAAGCTGGAATCGCTGGTCGATGACCTGATCAGCCGGACGCTGGAACCCTGCAAAGCCGCCCTGAAAGACGCCGGAGTTTCCGCCAGTGAGATCCAGGAAGTGATCCTGGTCGGCGGCATGACCCGCATGCCCAAGGTCATCGACGCCGTGAAGGCGTTCTTCGGCCGCGAGCCCGCCCGTAACGTCAACCCGGATGAAGTCGTGGCAATCGGCGCCGCGGTGCAGGGTGGCGTGCTGAAAGGCGACGTCAAGGACGTGCTGCTGCTGGACGTGACTCCGCTGTCGCTGGGAATCGAGACCCTGGGCGGCGTGTTCACCCGCCTGATCGACCGCAACACCACGATCCCGACCAAAAAGAGCCAGACGTTCTCGACCGCCGACGACAACCAGGGCGCGGTGACCATCAAAGTGTTCCAGGGCGAGCGCGAGATGGCGGCCGACAACAAGCAGCTCGGTAATTTCGACCTGCAGGGCATCCCGCCCGCGCCACGTGGCGTGCCGCAGATCGAGGTGACGTTCGACATCGACGCCAACGGCATCGTGTCGGTGCAGGCGAAAGACAAAGCCACCGGCAAGGAGCAGCAAATCCGCATTACCGCCGGCGGCGGTCTGTCGGAAGCCGACATTCAGCGCATGGTGAAGGAAGCCGAGGCCAACGCCGAAGCCGACAAACTGCGCCGTGAAACCGTCGAAGCACGCAATCACACCGAAAGTCTGGTGCATCAGGTTGAGAAAAACCTGAAGGAGCATGGCGACAAACTGGGCGCGCAGGAAAAGGGCGAGGCCGACGCTGCCGTTGCCGCCGCGAAGACCGCGTTGGAAGGCACCGACACGGAAGCGCTGAAGCAGGCGTCGGAACGGCTCAGTCAGGCCGCGATGAAGATCGGTGAGGCCATGTACAAGGCCGAAGCGGCTTCGCAGCAACCGCCCGATGGCGGCGCCGGTCCGCAGGCTCCGCACGACGACAAGGTTGTCGATGCCGAGTTCGAGGAAGTCGATGACAAGAAGAAAAAGTCGGCCTGATTTGGCGGGCTGACTGGCACGAAGGGTCGCGCCCGCACTTCTCTCGAAGGCGGGCGCGATTTCTGTTTTGTCCGCCTTCAAACAAAATCATTGCATTTTTGGGGCGCGCATCCGGGCGCCGACGCTATAAAGGGCTGAGATGGCCAAGCAGGATTACTACGCCACGCTGAGTGTGGCGAAAAACGCGAGCGCGGACGACCTGAAGAAGGCGTACCGCAAGCTTGCGATGCAATTTCACCCCGACCGTAATCCGGGAGACAAGCAGTCCGAGGCGCGATTCAAGGACGTCAGCGAAGCCTACGATGTCCTGAAAGACGACCAGAAACGCGGCGCCTACGACCGGTTCGGCCACGCGGCATTTGAGCAAGGCGGCGGCGGCGCCGGGCCAGGCATGGGCGGCTTCGATTTTTCCGCCGGCGGCGACCTCGGCGATATTTTCGACCAAATGTTCGGCATGGGCCGACGCGGCGGCGGCGGTCAGCGCGCACGCACCGGCGCGGATTTGCGCCAGGGGGTGGAGATTGATCTGGCTGAAGCGTTCAGCGGCACCAAGGTCAATCTGCGCGTGCCGACCCGGGTGAAGTGCGAAAGTTGTGAGGGTAATGGATCGCAGGACAAAGGCCGCGCGGCCGAAACCTGCCCGACCTGCCAAGGGGCCGGCAAGGTGCGCGCGCAGCAGGGATTTTTCCTGATCGAGCGCACCTGCCCGACCTGCGGCGGCCAAGGCCGCGTGATCCGCAATCCATGCCGGGTCTGCCAGGGTGCCGGCACAGTCCAGCGCGAGCGCACGCTGGCCGTTCCGATCCCGGCCGGCGTGGAAGACGGGACCCGTATCAGGCTGACAGGAGAGGGCGAGGCCGGTGGTGCCGGGGCGCAAAACGGCGACCTGTACGTCCATGTCTCGGTTCGGCCACACGAATTCTTCCAACGCGAGCAGGCGAATATCCTGATGCGCGTGCCCCTGCGGATGACCCAGGCCGCGCTGGGCGACGACATCGAGGTCCCGGTGATCGACGGATCGCGGACGCGGGTCAAAATTCCGGCCGGAACCCAGACCGGCGACCAGTTCCGCCTGCGCGGCAAAGGTTTCTCGGTGCTGCGCAGCGCCGCCCGGGGTGACATGTTCATCCAGGTCGCGGTGGAAACCCCCCAGAACCTGTCGCCAAAGCAGCGGGAATTGCTGGAGACGTTTGAGGCCGAAGCGACCAAGGGAACCAAGGGCAGCCCGGATCACGACGGATTCTTCGCCAAGGTTGCTGCGTTTTTCGATAGCGGGCGGACCTGATATCAGCACGGCTGGAGGCTGACGCCGGCGACCACCGGCACGGCGGTCACCGACCAGGGCATTGCCACAAAGGACATTGCCACCAACGTGCATCAGGTCGCAGTCCGGACCCTGGATTTGACCGGAATGTTGGAGCGGTTATCCGGGTTATCATGGCGACCGCGGCAGCGGAGCGGCGGATTCCGTGACGTCGCTGTCACGGCAGCCGCCCCGGGTGCGGTCCGGGACGACAGCATTCCGACAGATCATGCGTGCGGCGTAATTTGTGTCCGCGTTCATGCCGGGCCGGCGTGAACCGACGATCTTTTTTTTGCAAATCGCGACGGCTCAGTGCGCTCTTCTGGCACCGACCTGGCGGCACAGCAGGAATCAGTGAAATACCACGAAGAAAACCGCCGTATCGCTGCCGCCTGCCATAGGCCGGGAGAGAAACCACCTGCCGGTCTAACCTACACCTTGTTTAACCGGACCCACGGCGTTGGGTGAAATCCATCCCACGGTCTGCATATCGTCGGCATAGCCCGGCACCGGCCCTACTGGACGCCTGGTGCAGCCGAACGCACGATCAGCCAATCGACCCAAGGGAGGCAACAGTGACCACACGCATCGGCATTGCCGGCATCACCGGCCGTATGGGCCAACTCCTGGCCGAGGAAGTCCGCGCCGCCGGCGCCATCCTCACCGGCGGCACCAGCCGCACGAACCCCGACTTGACCGGCCTCGCCGCGGCATCGGACGTCGTCATCGATTTCACCAACGCCGCCACCGCCCAAGCCAACGGCCGGATCATGGCGGAATCGCGAAAGGCCTGGATCCTTGGCACCTCCGGCCTCTCCGCCGCCGACGAAGCCGCTGTCGCGCAAGCCGCCGCCCAAATCCCGGTCGTGTACGCGTCCAACTTCTCCGCCGGCGTCAATCTGGTCCTGGCCCTCGCCGAACGCATGGGTGCCGCCCTGCCCGCCGACGCCTATGACGCCGAAATCGTCGAGATGCATCATCGCCAGAAAGTCGACTCCCCATCCGGCACCGCCATCGGCATGGGCCGAGCCGTCGCCAAGGGCCGCGGCGTCAAACTGGATGACGTCATCGAAAGCGGCCGCCACGGCCACACCGGCGTCCGCAAGACCGGAGCCATCGGGTTCGCTGCCCTGCGCGGCGGCCAGGTCGTGGGCGAACACAGCCTGATCTTCGCGGCCGGCAGCGAGCACATCGTGCTGACCCACCGCGCCTTCGACCGCCGCACCTTCGCGACCGGCGCCGTGCGGGCGGCACTATGGGCGGTATCACAACCACCCGGGCTCTGTTCCATGATGGATGTTCTCGGCATGTCCTGAAGGCGGGGCCTGAAAGCTTGACCCTGAGGACGCTTTCCGCCACACACCGCCAACTTTGGCATCCTGCCGAAAGCCGCCGTTTGGCAGGCCACAACCCTACGAGACGCGAGACATCACCCCATGCGTGACACGGGCGAGTATCTGTTTACCTCGGAGTCGGTTTCCGAAGGCCATCCCGACAAGGTCGCCGACCGGATCAGCGACACGGTCCTGGACGCGTTCCTGACCGCCGATCCGTATGCCCGTGTCGCCTGTGAGACGCTGGTCACCACCAACC
>JAYUEJ010000444.1:0-1605 GCA_043739265.1 Rhodopila sp.
CCGAAGGGAACCGGGTTGGGACTGGCCATCGTGAAGAAGATCATGGAAGACCATGGCGGAACCCTGACACTGGACGATCAGCCGGAGGGACCGGGAGCGGTCGCGACCCTTGTGCTGGCCAACGTATCGGCCGCCGTGGGTGGGGCATCAGCAAGTTTGGGATCGGCTGTCGGGCCGGCGGCGGGTAGTGAGATGACACAGGTGTCGCATGGCGGATGAAATCCTGATCGTCGATGACGAGCCCGATATCAGGCTGCTGATCGAGGGCATCCTGCGCGACGAAGGCTACGATACAAGCGGTGCTGGCGATGCCGAGTCCGCGATCGCCGCATTTCGCGCGCGGCGGCCATCGCTGGTCATTCTGGACGTGTGGCTGCAAGGCTCCCGCATGGACGGGATCGGCATCCTGGAGACGCTGCACAGCGAGGAACCGCATGTGCCGGTGGTGATGATCTCCGGCCACGGCACGATAGAAGTGGCGGTCGGCGCGATTCAGCAGGGCGCCTACGATTTCATCGAGAAACCGTTCCAGTCCGACCGGCTGCTGCTGGTGGTGCGCCGAGCGCTGGAAGCCGCGGCGATGGCGCGGGAAAATGTGGAGCTGCGGCTGCGCGCCGGCCCCGATGTGACGCTGACGGGTGATTCGGCGGTGATCGGTCAACTCCGCTCCCAGGTGGAACGGGTGGCGCCGACCGGTTCGCGGGTGATGATCGCCGGGCCAGCCGGGTCCGGCAAGCAGGTCGTTGCTCGGATGATCCATGCCCGGTCGCGCCGTTCGACCGGGCCGTTCGTGGTAATGAACTGCGCCACGCTGAACCCGGGCCGTTTCGAAGAAGAACTGTTCGGGATGGAGGCCGGCAGCGATCCGGTCGCGCATCCCAGGCGGGCCGGTGTGCTGGAACGGGCGCATACCGGGACGCTTTTGTTGGATGAGGTATCCGACATGCCGCTGGAAACCCAGGGCAAGATCGTCCGCGCGCTGCAGGACCAAACGTTTGAACGTTTGGGGGGATCGTCCCGCGTCAAGGTTGATGTGCGTGTGCTGTCCACCACAAATCGCGATTTGCAGGCCGAGATCGCCGCCGGGCGATTCCGCGAGGATCTGTATTACCGGCTGGCGGTCGTTCCGGTGAAGATACCCGCGCTGCGGGAACGGCGGGAGGATGTGCCCAATCTGGCCCTGCATTTCATCGAACGGTCGGCGGAGAGTTCGGGCATTCCGGTGCGGGCGTTGTCGGCGGATACGCTGGCCGCGCTGCAGGCCTACGACTGGCCCGGCAATGTGCGCCAATTGAGAAACCTGATGGACTGGCTGCTGATCATGGCGCCGGGGCACACAGGCGATCCCATCCGAGCGGATATGCTGCCGCCGGAGATCGGGTCCCGGGCGCCGGCGTTGCTGAACATCGACCCGACCGCCGACATCATGTCCCTGCCTTTGCGGGAGGCCAGGGATTTGTTTGAAACACAGTATTTGCATGCGCAATTACTGCGGTTTGGCGGAAATATTTCCCGGACGGCGCAGTTCGTCGGGATGGAACGGTCGGCATTACATCGGAAGCTGAAGCAGTTGGGGGTTAATTCCGAAGAGCGGGTTGGCGGGTA
>JAYUEJ010000445.1:0-1604 GCA_043739265.1 Rhodopila sp.
GCCGACCTATATGAGTGGACCGAGACGTTCACCGACGCGCCCCGAGACCTCGCCTTTATCCAGGCGCGTGTCAGGGCATTTGCAAACAGGAATGCTGCATGAGCGACACTATCCAGGTCACACGCCTGAATTCTGGCCTGACGATCGTTACTGAAACCATGGACCGGGTCGAAACCGTGTCGATCGGTGCCTATGTCGCGACCGGCACCCGTAACGAGACGGAGGCTGAGAACGGCGCCTCGCATTTCCTGGAGCACATGGCGTTCAAGGGCACGGCCACCCGCACGGCGGCCGAAATTGCCGAAGCGATCGAGGATGTGGGCGGCCATATCAACGCCTACACGGCGCGGGAGCAGACGGCGTATTACGTGAAGCTGCTGAAGGAAGACCTGGCGCTGGGTGCAGACATCATCGGTGACATTCTGACCGGATCGACCTTCGCGCCCGAGGAGCTGGAGCGGGAGCGGGGCGTGATCCTGCAGGAAATCGGCCAGGCGAACGACACGCCGGACGATATCATCTTCGATCATTTTCAAACCACCGCGTATCCGGACCAGCCGATGGGCCGCCCCGTGCTGGGCGCCGAGGGCAACATCAAGTCGATGACCCGCGATCAGCTAACCGGCTACATGCACCGCCACTACGCCGCCGGAAACACGGTAATCGCGGCGGCCGGTAACCTGCAGCACGATACGGTCGTGGACCTGGCCAAGCGTCACTTCGCCGGTCTGCCGTCCGCCATGCCCGGACCCTTCGCCGCCGGCGCGTACCAGGGCGGTGAGTTTCGGGAATCCCGCGAGCTGGATCAGGTCCACATCGTGCTCGGCTTTCCCGGCGTGTCCTACGCCGATCCCGACTACTACCCGGCGCTGTTGCTCAGCACGTTGCTGGGCGGCGGCATGAGCAGCCGGCTGTTCCAGGAAATCCGGGAAAAGCGGGGCCTGGTCTACTCCATCTACTCGTTCGCCGCGCCGTTTCTGGATAGTGGTCTGTTCGGCCTGTACGCCGGCACCGGCGAGGAGGAGGCGAAGGAGCTGATGCCCGTGACGCTGGAGGCGCTGCGCGACGTTCGCCATACCGTGACCGAGGCCGAGCTCGCCCGGGCCCGTGCCCAGGTGAAGGCCAGCCTGCTGATGTCGTTGGAGAGCAGCGGCAGCCGATGCGAGCAGTTAGCGCGGCAAATGCAGGTGTTTGGCCGCGTGGTGCCAACGGCCGAGACGGTCGCCAAGCTGCAGGCCGTGACCGTGGACAGCGTTCAGCGCGTCGCCACCCGCATCTTCCGCGGCACACCGACGCTCGCGGCCATGGGGCCCGCGGATCACGTACCCAGCCTGGCGCACATCATCGATCGGCTAGCAGCATGAGCGCCGACCTGATGCTGGACCTACTGCGCCATGCTCGCGCAGCCGGGGCCGACGCAGCGGATGCGCTACTAGTGTCCGGCACGTCGGTCAGCGTGACGCGTCGCATGGGCCAGACCGAGAACCTGGAGCGGTCGGAGGGGCGGGACCTCGGCCTACGGGTGTTCGTGGGTCAGCAATCGGCGATCGTCAGCAGCACGGCCGTGGACCCGGCCGGTTTCCGCGCCTTGGCCGAACGCGCCA
>JAYUEJ010000446.1:0-4969 GCA_043739265.1 Rhodopila sp.
TTGATCACGTTGTCGATCTCGGCGGCCGCATGACGGGGCGTTTGCAGAAGCACGAGTCGTTCTGATCCCGCCTTGTTCAGGGGCGTGTGGCATTCAAGGCAGGACGAGTCGCGCATGCGCAGCGCGAACGTCCGGTAAGACCCGTCCACCGATGCCAAATTGGGGTTGGCCGCACTGTAGCGGGCGCTAAACAAAGTGACACGCGGCTCCGGGGTGCCGCCCGCGTCTTGCCACTGCCAGGCACCGTTAAAGGCCGGCGTCACCGCATGGCTATAGGTCCCGCGCTTGTCATCGCTGCCGGCGGCATCCCGGGTTACGGCGAAGACCGTGCCCTGGGGATTGAAATACATACGGACTTCGTTGGAGGTCTCATAGGCGTTCCATTTGTCGGCGCTGTGCCAGAACGGATAGGGATAATCGCCGGCCGGCAGGGTGTTGCGGAAGTACGCTTCCAGCCGAATGATCGGGGCGTGCGAACGTTTGTCCTCATCCAGGGACCAGCGCCCGGTAAAGGTGTAAAGGGGCAGATACATCGTCTTGAAGAGTTGGCTGCCGAAGTGGGTCAGGTTGCGTTTTTTGATCGGCTTGTCGGGTTGATCGCCGCCCCAGGCAATGTCTGACTCCAACGGCAGACTCAGCGTCTTCAACGCATTGGTACAGGCTTCGAACGCTTTTTCATCATTATAAGGTACCACCGGGCAGGCGGCGGCGAGGCTTTTCGCGATCGCCTCGGCCTGCGTGCTGAGCGAGGGCGTTTCAGGCCGGGCGGCCGGCTTTTTGGCGATCAATCCGGCGGCGGACTGCTGCGCGATCAACACGACGCCGTTATTTCGATTCGGCACGGTGTTGTCCGCGTGAGCCACCGGCACAAAGGCCGCGCCGCTGAGCAGGGCGGCGGCAATCAAAAGGCGGCCGCCGCCGGGGTGATCGGCGTGCGATGGGCGTTGGTTACGGCTGGGGAGAGGCATATTGGTTTCCTGCTCAGAATGGGAAATTGCAAGGATGAAATCGTACCGTATGAAAATTAGTTAAGCAACGATGGGATTTTCGTTTGTGTTGAACTACGAGTGATCGGCCGCATTCCAATTTCGGGGTTAAAATAAAATGTCGTATCCTGTGTTTACGTTATGTAATTATTGAGATACTACGATGATAATATAACTCCACGGCGCTGAAAAACCGTTTCGGTCTGACCTGGCGAAGCCGTTTCGGCCGCTAATCAGCGCCATGGGTGTCGATTTAAATTTTTTGTGAATCCTTGAAGTCAGTTCAACCGTGCCGAATCGAGCGCATGGAACCCACACGCTTTCGCCATCCCGACCGCGCCGCTGATCGCATTACGGTGCTCCACATCGCACCTCGGGGTGGAGGTTCCGTCCCTTTGAACGCAATGTGGCGGCGGCCGGGAGCCGCCCCTGTGCGCACGCTTCCAACGTGACTATATATAAGGACAGACCACCAACCGACAAAGGCGCGTCCCATGATCCGTCAACCGGACCCGAAGCCCGATGTGATGGCCCGCCGCGACAGCATCCTTCTTGGCTTGCGGGCGCTGCTGCCCGAAACCGGGCTGATCGGCGAACCTTTGCGTCTGAAACCGTATGAGACGGACGGGCTGTCGGCCTATCGCCAGGTGCCGCTGGCGGTCGCGCTGCCGGAAACGACCGAACAGGTGGCGGCCGTGCTGCGGTTTTGCCACCAGAACGGGGTGCGCGTGGTGCCTCGGGGCGCCGGCACCTCGCTGTCGGGCGGCGCGCTGCCGATGGAAGATGCGGTCGTGGTCGGCATGATGCGGATGAATCAGGTACTCGACATCAACTATCCGGATCGTTGCGCCGTGGTGCAGGCGGGGGTCACCAATATCGGCATCACCAATGCGGTCTCGGCCGACGGGTTCTTCTACGCGCCCGACCCGTCCAGCCAACTCGCGTGCATGATCGGCGGCAACGTCAACATGAACTCCGGCGGCGCGCATTGCCTGAAATATGGCGTTACCGCGAATAACCTGCTGGGTTTGAAGATTGTTACGATCAACGGTGAAATCATCGACATCGGCGGCGCCCATCTCGACGCCGCCGGCTACGACTGGCTTGGTTTGCTCACCGGCAGCGAGGGCATGCTGGCGATCGTCACCGAGATCACCGTGCGGATCCTGCGCAGCCCGGAAGGGGCGCGGGCGATGCTGGCGGCGTTCAGGTCGAACGAGATCGCCGGCGGCGCGGTCGATGCCATCATCTCGTCGGGCATCATTCCGGTAGCGCTGGAATTCATGGACCGGCCGGCAATCCATGCCTGCGAGGCGTTTGCGCATGCGGGGTATCCGCTGGACGCGGAAGCCATGCTGATCATCGAGGTCGAAGGCAGCGTCGAGGAACAGGACCGGCTGTTGGGTCAATTGTCGGCGATCTGCCAGAAATTCGATCCGATCAGCCTGAAGGTGTCGCAGTCGGACGAAGAATCGGCGGCGATCTGGAAAGGCCGCAAGGGGGCGTTCGGGGCGGTGGGGCGGATCAGTCCGGATTATTTGTGCATGGACGGCACCATCCCGACCAGCCAGTTGCCGCTGGTGCTGCGCCGCATCCAGGAGATGTCGGACAGCTACGGGCTGAAGGTCGCAAATATCTTCCACGCCGGCGACGGCAATTTGCATCCGCTGATCATGTTCGATGCCAACGATCCCTCCAGCTTCCATGCGGCGGAGGAATTCGGCGCCGACATCCTGAAATTATGCGTCGAGGTCGGCGGCTGCCTGACGGGCGAACATGGGGTGGGGATCGAGAAGCGCGACCTGATGCCGGTGCAGTTCCATGCGCATGAACTGCAGCAGCAGCGACGGCTGAAATCGGCGTTCGACCCGGATTGGTTGTTGAACCCCAGCAAGGTGTTTCCGTTGCTGCCGGCGGAGGCCAGCGCCTAGCTGAACATGGACCTGGATTTAAGCCGCCTCGGGGACATGCATCCTGTGCTGAGCCAGACCCTGGTCCGGGACCACGCGTACAAGGCGGCTATCGGCGTTGAGCTCCATGCCCATGCGTCCGGCGTCTCCATCGTGATTAAGGTGGATGGAATCGAGCAAGCCGGAAAAGCCGACGCGGCATTGCAGCATGCAGCCTGTGTGGTTGAGTTTAAGCTTCCTCGCGCAAGGCTGGCGACGGTGTAACAGCCATGAATATCGAAACACTCTATCCTCTGGTGACAGACACGATTCGATATGCGGAGATGCTGGAGCGCCGTGGTCCCGGCCAGGCCGATCAGGCTTATCTGGAGGTTTCGTTGTTGGAGGAACAAATAGCCGGACTGCTTCCGGTGACCGATCCGGAAGGCATGATCGCCCGGCGCGGTGCTGTCAGTGCGGCCATAAGCGGGCATGATTTTGAGCGAGCACAGGAACTGGCAACACGATTCCTGGTTGAATGCGACGTAAATCGCTCGCTCAGTACCGATTTCGCCAGACTGCTGGCGCAAGCCCAAAACATGGCGGATGGCGATAACCTCGTGACACCACCGTTGGGATCACGGCGCTAGTCTGCCATTCGGCTTAGTTCCATTGCCGCTTGTAGTGGGAGACGGGCTGGACGACAGGCCGGTACAGGCGGCGCAGACGCTGTCCACGGCCGGTCTGTCCGGATGGGGCGCATGTAGCGTCAAGCGTCCGGGCAATCGGGTGAATACGAAAAAAGGACAACGCCAAGGCGCCGAGGCGCCCAAGAACCGCCAAGACCTGGTACACAATATCCGGCAGGCCAACAAGCAAACGACGGACAACACGGACTCGCAAAAGATATCACGGCCAAACAGGTGCGCCGTCCAGCCCCGCGGTTTCTGGCAGGCCGCAGATCAGGTTCGCATTCTGCACCGCCTGACCGGCCGCTCCCTTGCCGAGGTTGTCCACCACGCCCATCGCGATCACCAAGCTGCGCTCTGGATCGGCCGCATAGCTGACAAACGCGAGGTTCGAGCCGGTGGCCCACTTGGTCTGCGGCGGCTTGTCGGTCACGCGGACGAACGCCCGCCCGGCGTAGAAGCGCCGGGCCGCGTCCAGGCACTGATCCGTAGTGGCGCGGCCGCGGCAGTAAATGGTGGCGAGTACGCCGCGGGTCATCGGCACCAAGTGTGGCGTGAACACCAGCCCGGCCGCGCTGCCGCCACTCAGCCGCTCGATCGTCTTGGCAATCTCGGGCATGTGGACGTGCTTGAGCAGGCCGTAGGGCATCAAGTTCTCGTTGCTCTCGGCGTAGCCGAACTTGCTGTCGGCGCCGCCCCGGCCGGCACCGGAGATGCCGGTCTTGACGTCGATCACGATGTTGCCAGGCTCGATCAGCTTGTTGACCAGCAGCGGCGCCAGGGCGTTCAGAGTCGCCACGGGGAAGCAGCCGGGGTTGGCAACGCGGATCTGACCCTCGATCTGGGCTGGCCAGACGTCGGCCAAGCCGTACGCCCAACCCTCGACGTAGCGGTGGTCGCCGCCGATGTCGACGATCTTCACGTCCTTGGGGACGCGCGCCAGCGCCTCGGCCGAGGCGCCCGTGGGCAGCGACGCGAACAGCACGTCGAGCTTCGGCAGGGTCACAGGGTCCCACTTCTCGATCACCAGCTCGGCCAGCCTGGCCGGCACACCGGGGAAGCGGTCCACCAACCGGCTGCCGGCGCTGCCCTCGCCCGCAGCGTAGATTAGCTCGAAAGACGGGTGGCTCGCGACCAGGCGCATCGCCTCGCCGCCGCCAAAACCGCTGATCCCGACAATGCCGACGCGAATGCTCATGGTGGTGACCTACTGCTGGAGTGAGGGAAGCACAAGTTCTCATCGAACAATGGCGCAACCACTACAATACGTTGCGGCCGCATACCGTGCTTGTGTTCGCATTGCGCTTCAGGGCAATCGGGTGAATAAACAAAGTCGAAACGCCAAGGTCGCAAGGTCCCCAAAAAAGGCTGATGAATGAGCATCGGGTTGCCCGGGGGGCCGCCT
>JAYUEJ010000447.1:0-1602 GCA_043739265.1 Rhodopila sp.
TCCGTCCCCACCGCCGTCGCCGGGTGGATGCCAAACATCAGCACCAGGATCGGAGTCATCAAAGAGCCGCCGCCAACCCCGGTCTGCCCCACCAGCAGGCCGACGAAAAAGCCCGACAGCATGAACAAAGGGTCAATGGTGGAAAACAAACTCATGCACGATCATCCGTTTGTGAGTAACGCCTTGGCACACCGGATTTTGCCGGTATCACGGGCCTGCCGACGTCGCCTTATCAGGAACCGTGCCAGCCCGTCACCGCCCCCGGACGAGAAAGATTGATCTCCTGAGGTGGGGGCCGGGATGGACATGAATCACCCTCCAAGGCAATGAAAATGAGAATTTGATTGCTTT
Source organism: Rhodopila sp. (assembly GCA_043739265.1). Classification (GTDB taxonomy): domain Bacteria; phylum Pseudomonadota; class Alphaproteobacteria; order Acetobacterales; family Acetobacteraceae; genus Rhodopila. Next base: position 352 of record JAYUEJ010000447.1, read on the forward strand.
GATGCAAATCGGCTTGCGGTTAAACCGAACTCGGCGTGACCCGTAATACGCCGTCAGTCGCTGTCGCGCTCCGCATTGCGGCGGATGGTGACGCATAGCGTGCGGATTTCGTCGCGGGCAACATCCAGGATGGAGTGTCCCCCGGCAGGCAGTTCCCGCACCGCCGCGATAAAACAACCATGTGCAACACAAAAACTCCCGATCAGGAAGATTCACTCCAAAACCACACGTCCAACGCCAAATTCTTCCCGATCAGGAAGCCGTCACCGGTCATCTACCGGCATATTCGCCTGCACCGACGGCCGCGCGTTGAACGTCTCATACCACGCAGCCAACGCCTTGTGCCCATCGCGCCAGCACAGCGACGCGAACCGGAAATCCAGGTAACCCAGCGCCACCCCGATCGCCAAATGACCGACCGTGAAACCGCTGCGGGCCAGCGCCTCGGCCTCACTCTCCAGCGCCGCCACGCACGCAATCAGCTTCGCCCGCCACAACGCCATGTGCGGCTCGCTTTGCCGCTCGACCGGTCGAAATCCCTCGCCCAGCAAAGCCAGCGCGGTATCCAGCATCCCCTGACCCAGGGCATGCCGGCGCAGCGCGGTCAGCCGCTCCGGCCACGCGGCGGGATATAGCTTCGGACCCTCGTGCAGCGTGTCCAGATATTCGAGGATCACCGCGGAATCGTAAATCGCCGAACCATCTGACAGCACCAGCGTCGGGATCTTGCCCACCGGGTTCAGCTTCATCAGCTCCCAATGCGGCGTGGTTCCGCCGGCCACGGTGCGAACCGTGCGAACACGCTCCTGCAAACCCATTTCCGCGATCGCGATCACCACCTTTCGCACGTAAGGCGACCGGGGCGACCAATGCAGGATCATCGTCTGAATCATGCGCGCACTTTCACTATACCTTTAGCAGCAGACATCCGGTGCGGCCTGTTCTCCGAACCAAATTAGGCCAGCGACGTTCGCCATGAACCGGATCGAAGTCAACGGCACAGCCCTGCGCGGCCAGGGCGATCGGGGGAATAAGCAAAAGGACAACGCCAGGTCGCGAAAACGGACCGCAAGATGCCAGGGGGACCACATATCGGCGGTTCGAATTGCTGATGTAACCGAAAGCGTCGGGCAATGCGAACACAGGCACGGTGCAGGGCAATCGGGTGAACCGGCAATTCTCGCGGGACGCACCGTTCTGTGCGTGACGATCGGCGGAGGGCGTCGCGCTGGACGGGCAGGTTTCAGCCGT
>JAYUEJ010000448.1:0-1597 GCA_043739265.1 Rhodopila sp.
GCATCCATCACCTTCTGGATGATGCCCTTGGCCTCACGCGGATGGGTTTCGAACCAGTGCGAAACAGCATCCGCGACCGCGGCCTGCACCACCGGTTGCACTTCCGAACTGACCAGCTTGTCCTTGGTCTGCGATGAGAATTTGGGGTCCGGCACCTTCACCGACAGCACCGCCGTCATGCCTTCGCGCATGTCATCGCCAACCAGCGCCAGGCTGTCCTTTTTGCCCATGCCCTCGGCGTATTTCGAGACAACCCGGGTCAGCGCCTGGCGGAATCCAGCGAGATGCGAGCCCCCGTCGCGCTGCGGGATATTGTTGGTGAAGCACAGCATGGTTTCATGAAACGAATCGTTCCACGACAGCGCCATTTCCACCCTGATATCGGCATCATCCTTGGCTTCGCGTACCGCGATGTTGATCGGCGGGGTGAACACCGGCGTCTTGGCGCGGTCGAGCCATTCGACAAACGCAATCAGCCCACCTTCATAGAAGAAGTCGCTTTGCACCGCCGGCGCATGGCGTTCGTCGCGCAGCACAATCCGCAGCCCGGAATTGAGGAACGCCAATTCCCGCAGCCGCCGTTCCAGCACCGCGTATTCGAATTCAACCTTGGTGAACGTCCCGGTCGAAGGCTTAAAAGTCACTTCGGTGCCGGCGGGCGCGTCGGACGGACCAACGATCGACAGCGGCGCCTCGGAATCCCCATGGCGGAAGCGAATAAAATGCTCCACCCCTTCGCGCCAGATGCGCACTTCCATCCATTCCGACAGCGCGTTGACCACCGCGGCGCCCACGCCATGCAGTCCGCCGGAAACCTTATACGAATTCTGATTGAATTTGCCGCCGGCGTGTAGCCGCGTCAGCACCACTTCCGCCGCCGAAATACCTTCTTCGGCATGGATGCCGGTCGGGATGCCGCGTCCGTCATCGCGCACCGTGACGCTGCCATCGCCGTTCAGGCACAGCGACACGTTATGGGCGAACCCGGCCTGGGCTTCATCGACCGCATTATCGATGATCTCAAACGCCATGTGGTGCAGGCCAGACCCATCGTCGGTATCGCCGATATACATGCCTGGGCGTTTGCGCACCGCGTCCAACCCGCGCAAGACGGAGATTGAGGACTCATCATAAGCCTCCGGCTCGGTCGGGGGTACAGGCGGCTCTGCGGCGTTTTCACTCATGCCGAGGGGACACTCCATCAATGTAACTGGTTAGCCTGGATTTATAGCCGATCCGGCGCCCAAAGGCCATGGGGCTACCACCCCAGCCGAAACCGTGAATCCGTCTGCAACCTCGGCCAGCGGCGCGAACAGGGCTGCGTCAGTGCCGGTCAGGAAGCTTTGCGCCGGAAGCCGGGCGAGCGTGTCGAACAGCGCCGCGCGCCTGGTTTCATCCAAATGCACCAGCGGCTCATCCAGCAGCAGAAGCGGCGCGAAGCCCCGCGACCGGCCGAGCAGTTGCGCGTGGCCAAGCACGATCCCGAGCAACAAGGACTTCTGCTGCCCGGTGCTGGCCAGTGCCGCCGCCAGGCCGGTTGCCGCGTCCGCTATCGCCAGATCGGCCCGATGCGCGCCGATGCGCGCCGACCCCGCCG
>JAYUEJ010000449.1:0-4955 GCA_043739265.1 Rhodopila sp.
CATAACCAGCGCCACGTCCAGGACACGGCGCAGCAACCCGAACAGAATCAGCGCGATCGCGATCACGGCGTAGATCGCGGCCTCCCGGAACGCGCCCACGATCGTGTCGGCGGTGGCGGCGATGGTGACCGCCGACCCGCCGGCATCGGGGGCGATCGCGGTGACCTGCTGGACGAAGGTCTTCAACCCGCCCGGTGTCTGCGCCTCGGACTTCGGATTGACCTGCACCCGCGCTCGGCCATCCGGCAATACCCAATCGCGCCTCAGGTCGGGCGGAATGGACGCCAAATCCAACGGTTCGGCGCTCAAGGCCAGCCGCAAATGGGCGAGTTGCCCTGGCAGGAACCGGGTGAGCGCGGCATCGGTCGCCATCAGAACGGCGTCGGGCGCGGTTTGCAGCTTGCGCAGGTCGTCGGCGATCGACGCCAGGGTGTGACCCTTGGGCAGTTTCGCCAGTGCGGGATCGATTTGCGCCAGGGCCGCCGTCGCGGCCATCCGGATTTGGTCGGCCGTCACCGGGGCGGCCGCCCCGCGGGGGGCGAGTGACGGCGCCAGGATCGTGTTGGCATCGGCGATTACCGCCAGCTTCTGCCGCTGGTCGGCGGGAACGAAGCTGTCGATGCTGATTACTCCGGACACCGTCGGCAGCATTTCCAGCTTGCTGCCCAGCAGCCTCGCCGCCGCCGCATCGGGCGTGATGACGTCGATCGTGTAGGGATTGGTCAACGGGTTATCGATCAGGTCGCGCAGCGTGCGCATGGCCTCGGTGTTGGGATTCTTGGTGTCCAGCGGATCGGAATCGAACATCAGGGCGGGCGATGCGGCGACCGCGGCGACCGCCAGCAGGCCGAATGCGATCAGGATCGGGCGGCGGCGGCGGACGATGCCAGGATCGATCCGCGCGGCGAAGGCAAACCCGACCTCGGCGGCTTCTCCGGGAGGCTGGAACAGCGTGATCGCGGCTGGCAAGAAGCCCAACGTGCAGGCGAACGCGATGATCATGCCGGCGCCTGCGATCAGGCCGAGTTCGGCCACGCCGGCAAACGCGGTGGGCACGAACGCCAGGAAGCCGGCGGCGGTGGCCAGTGCGGCGATCAGGATCTGCACCCCCACCCGGCGCGCGGTTGCCATCATCGCGGCGGCGGGATCACCGGTTTCGAAGCGAAATTCGCGATACCGAACCGAGAACTGGATGGCGAAATCAACCGCGAGGCCGACGAACAGGACGCCGAACCCGACCGAAACCAGGTTCAGCGTGCCTACCGCGACCGCCGCGAACAGCACGGTCAGCATCAGCCCCAGCCCCAGCGTCATCAGGATCGGCACGATCAGCCGCCACGAATGGACGGCCAGGAACAGCCAAAGGGTAATGAGCACCAGGCTGCCAATCAGGCCGGCGACGGCGCCCTGGGCGACCGTGGCGAATTCTTCGTCGGCGAGCGCCACCTGTCCGGTGATTCGAACGTGAGCGTCACCGGAGGTCACGAACGGCAATCCGGCGATGACCTCGCGCATTGCCCGGGTTGCCGCTCCGCCGGGTTCCAGTGCGCCGTAATCCTGGCGCGGTTGCACCAGCACGAAGCGGTAGGGACCGGCCAGTTCGCTGAGTCCGCCGCCCAGCAGCGTTTCCCATGATAACGGTTTCGGATGGCCGGCTAAGGCATCGGCCATCGCCCGATGGAACCCTTCGATCGGCGCCAGGTAGGGTGACAGGTCCGCATCGCCCCGAGTCACGCCCATCCCCAACAGCGACAATGCCGCGAACAGGCCCCGCACCGATGGGTCGGCGGCGAGTTGGCCGAGGAACGGCTGTGCGTCGATCGTCTGGTCCATCAGCGCCGACAACTGCTTCGGCTGCAGGAACAGCAGCCCTTCCTTGTCCAGGAACGGGCTGGAGTCCGGGCGGCGCACGGTCATGAAATGGGCGGTGTCGGCGGCCAGCCGAGACGCGAGTTCGTTGGCGGTGGCGTCGGCTTCCTCGGGGATGCGGGCATCCACCACGGCGACCAGCAGGTTGTTGAATTGCGGGAAATTTCGATTGAGTTCAATGGCATGCTGGCGCCATGGCAGCGTGTCCCTGAACAACAGGTCGGTGTCGGTGCTGACGCCGAGGCGGACGGATGCCACCCAGCCAGCGAACAGGGCGAGCAGCACGCCCCCAAGAACGACGGACAGCGAATGACGGCGGCTGACATCGACCAGACGGACAAGCAGGCGGATCAGCATGCGAACAGGAAGCCTAATGACAGGGAGGCCGCACCTGATAGTCGCTCCGTCCTGATGGGTCCACCGGCAAAACTTAGTCTTGAGCCTGGACCGATGGCCCGCTATAGCCCCCCGCTTGCGCGACCGGTCGGGATCGGCGGCGCCAGTACAGGGAATTCAGACCATGAAGCCGGGCATTCACCCACAATACCACGAGATCAACATCATCATGACCGATGGAACGCAGTTCAAGACGCGGTCCTGCATGGGGAAAGAAGGCGACACGCTGCGCCTTGACATCGATCCGAAGTCGCACCCGGCCTGGACCGGCGTGCAGCGCATGATGGACACCGGCGGTCAGGTCGCCAAGTTCAACAAGAAGTTCGCCGGGCTCGGCATCAAGACCGGCTGATCTGCTGCCGGCATGGGGATAGCGCTTCGATTTTGCGCTCCCCCGTGGCTGGTCGTCTATCCGTCGAACCACTCCTGGATCATATCTCCATTGATTCTGGAATCCGCGTTGGAAAGCCCTGCGTAGGGGTATCCGCATCTGAGTTTCCCAGATCGTAAAATTTGTGGCCGAGGGGACGTCGGAGGCCGAATGGCTTTCGATTTAGCCGCCATTGAAGCACCAGGATGTCATGGCGGCGATCGCCTATAGCGCCGGAATGTCGCGCGAGCGCATCCGTCGGTTCCGTTAGGCCGGGTGGCGTGATTGGCGATCAAATTCGATAAGACTGTTGGACGCCGCGGGGGAGATGACCACCGGACGCTTGCGGCATGGCTCTTTCGTTCGGTTCGGTGGACCAAACGGTTAAGACATTTTCCGCGGCAAGATCGGTTTGGCAGGGTTACTTATGGCTGAGGCCCGTCATTAGCGTGATTATGGGCAATAACCTGTTGATGAGCGCGATTACATTTTTTGAGATTTCGGCCAACCCGACAGCATCATCCCAGGACAGCCACGTTAGCCTGCTTAACACGCTAAGCAGGAGGAGCGGAAAACAAACGAGTATTATCAATACAATAACGCGAATCGATTGGCTGATCGCGAGCATCTCCAGGCCCTAAGGCATGTCTGGTGTTGAAGATGCCCGGGAAGACGAAGCGCCGGTGTGCCGATCGCATATGAGCACGTGCCGCTCGAGACGCTCGAGTCGCTCCAGGCGGAAAATATTTTATCCCGACGGCGGGCCATTCATTCCACGGCAATCGCCGGGCTTGGCCTGGCGATCAACGACTTTGAGTGGTTTAGCATCGCAAGTCGTGGGTGGCCGGATCAAGTCCGGCGATGACGATGATGGGACCATTCGTCTCTGCCCATCCTTATCGTAACGCCGACGGGGCCTGGCCCGGCCGTGACGTGACGTGGAAAGAAAGCCGATGCGCCGGCACTTTCGGCGGTTCATGCGATTGCCCGGTTTGAACCCTCTTGAACGGTCAATTGGCGGTACCCAAGTTTGTCGGCGTCGGGAATGCCCAATGGGGTTCCCGCCGTGTTCACTGGGCTGGCCCAAATGGGCGGCTTCACCAACGACCTTGCTTTGCAGGAGGTTTTTCCATGACGACCGTAAACTTTGCTCCGCTTTTCCGTACGGCCATCGGTTTCGACCGTTTGGCTCGGTTGGTGGACACCGCCGCTTCCAGCCAGGAAGCGCAAACTTATCCTCCCTATAATATTGAGAAAACGGGTGATGATTCCTATCGCCTGACGATGGCTGTGGCTGGCTTCCGGCCGGAGGATCTGGATATCACGGTCAAGGACAACACCTTGTTCGTATCCGGGCGGGCCGCCAACGACGGCGCGAACGCCGAGATCCTGTATCGAGGCATTGCCGGCCGAGCGTTTGAACGCCGGTTTGTGCTGGCTGAGCATATGGTGGTGGATGGGGCCGACGTTCAGCTCGGACTGCTGCATGTGGGCCTGAAGCGGGTGGTGCCGGAGGCGCTGAAGCCACGGAAGATCGTGATCGGCAACAATACGCCGGCAGCGACCTCGCCGGCTTCGATCACACAGGCGCCGACCGCGAACGACTCGCAGGACACTGCCAAGGCGGCGTAACGGCCAGGCAGCGGTATCAGGCGGTTTGAGCGATGGGGACCGCACTAGGCGGTCCCCGTTTTTCGTGGCTTTTGGGCGACCGCACCGGGCGGTCCCCGTTTTTTATGGCTTCTTAAAAAACGCGTCCGCCGCGCTGCGGTGGCTGCCTTTGCGGCCGATATCGGCCTCGACCCGCGCGATTTCGGTTCGCAGTTCATCAATGTAGCCGCGCAGCTCCTCGATCCCCAGGCTGTCGAGCAAAAGCGGCTCCAGCCGGCGGCGTTTCGTCAGCGGTTCGTCGTCCTCACGGGCCATTCGATCCCTCCCTTGGACCTCTCTTGCAGCCTAACCGAAGCGGGGCGGTCCAGCCATGTGCGACCGAACCATCATAATACCTTCGAAGCCGCTTGACCCACCCCCCCGGTCTTGTCATATCCGAGGTTCGTCCGCGGCTACGATGTGTCACCTGCGCTGAATAGCCTGCAAGCGACATCGTAAGAGTGAAACACAACCGCCGGCGACCCTGAGAGTGTGAATGTCATGACCCTTCCGCTGATGCCTAAAGCCACCGCCGTGTGGCTGATCGAGAAAACCGCCCTGACCTTCACGCAAATCGCGGATTTCTGCGGCATGCATCCGTTGGAGATTCAAGCCATCGCCGACGGCGAGGTTGCCCAGGGGATCGTCGGTTACGATCCGGTCGCCAATG
>JAYUEJ010000450.1:0-4948 GCA_043739265.1 Rhodopila sp.
CGACACGCCGTTCGACTATGAGGCGTTCGCCGCCAAGGACGGCCTGATCGGCCACGGCGGCGTGGTGGTGTTCGACGATACCGTCGATATGGCGCGACAGGCCCGTTTCGCCATGGAGTTCTGCGTCGTGGAATCCTGCGGCAAATGCACACCCTGTCGCATCGGTTCGGTGCGCGGTGTCGAAACGGTGGACAAAATCCTGGCCGGCCAGAATGTCGATGCGAATCTGGAACTTCTGCGCGATCTTTGCCACACCATGAAATTCGGGTCGCTGTGCGCCCTGGGCGGGTTCATCCCGTACCCCGTGCTCAGCGCGATGAATTTCTTCCCTGAAGATTTTCGGACCAGGCAACCCCTGGCCGCCGAATAAAAGGAGACTCCGCCGATGCCTATGGTGCAGGAGATCGACTACGGAACGAAAGCCATCGACACCCAAGTGATGGTGACGCTGATGGTGGACGACAATCTGGTGACGGTGCCCGAGGGTACCTCCATCATGCGCGCCTCGATGGAAGCCGGAATCAAAATTCCCAAGCTGTGCGCCACCGACATGCTCGACACCTTCGGAAGCTGCCGCATGTGCCTGGTCGAAATCGACGGCCGCGCCGGCACCCCGGCATCCTGCACCACGCCGGTCGCCCCCGGCATGAAGGTCCACACCGTCAGCGACAAACTTCGAAAACTGCGGCGCGGGGTGATGGAGCTTTACATCTCCGACCATCCGCTGGACTGCCTCACCTGCTCCGCCAACGGCAATTGCGAACTACAGGACACCGCCGGCGAAGTCGGGCTGCGCGAGGTGCGCTATGGCTATGCGGGCGAGAATCACCTGGACGCCGTTATCGATGGCTCCAACCCGTATTTCGACTTCGATGCGTCCAAGTGCATCGTCTGTTCCCGCTGCGTCCGCGCCTGCGAGGAAGTGCAGGGCACCTTCGCACTGACCATCCAGGGTCGCGGCTTTGAATCCAAGGTCGCGGCGGGCATGGATGAGCCGTTCCTGACCAGCGAATGCGTCTCCTGCGGCGCCTGCGTCCAGGCCTGCCCGACCGCGACGCTGATGGAAAAGTCGGTGGTGGAACTGGGGCAACCGGAACACTCGGTCATCACCACCTGCGCTTATTGCGGCGTCGGGTGCAGCTTCAAGGCCGAGATGCGAGGCGACCAGGTGATTCGCATGGTGCCGTGGAAAGACGGCCGGGCGAACCACGGCCATTCCTGCGTAAAGGGCCGCTTCGCCTGGGGTTATGCGCAGCATCCCGACCGCATCCTGTCCCCGATGATCCGCGAGAAGATCAGCGATCCCTGGCGTGAAGTAAGCTGGGATGTGGCGATCGCCCGCGTCGCATCGGAATTCAAGCGTATCCAGGCGAAAGCCGGTGTGGATTCGGTGGGCGTCATTACGTCGTCGCGCTGCACCGCCGAGGAAGCCTATCTGGTGCAGAAACTCACCCGCACCGCATTCGGCAACAACAACACCGATACCTGTGCTCGGGTGTGCCACTCGCCGACGGGTTACGGACTTGGAAAGACGTTCGGCACCTCCGCCGGCACCCAGGACTTCGACAGCATCGAAGACACCGACGTGATGATCGTTATTGGAGCGAACCCCACGGACGGGCATCCGGTGTTCGCCTCGCGCATGAAGAAGCGGATGCGAGAGGGGGCGAAACTGATCGTCATCGATCCGCGCAAGATCGATATGGTGCGGATGCCGCATGTCGAGGCGTCGTACCACCTGCCGCTGCGGCCCGGCACCAACGTCGCCGTCCTGACGGCGCTGGCGCATGTCATCGTCACCGAGGGCCTGGTCGATCAGGCCTTTGTCGCGGAACGTTGCGACACCGACGCCTTCCTCGACTGGGCTGCGTTTGTCTCCGAACCACGCCATAGCCCGGAAGCGACGCAAGCCACCACCAACGTTCCGCCGGAACTGCTGCGCGGCGCGGCGCGGTTGTTCGCCGCCGGCAACAACGGCGCGATCTACTATGGGCTTGGTGTCACGGAACACAGCCAGGGCAGTACCGCCGTGATGGCGATCGCGAACCTGGCGATGGCGACTGGCAATATCGGCCGCCGCGGCGTCGGCGTGAACCCGCTGCGCGGCCAGAACAACGTCCAGGGAAGCTGCGACATGGGCAGCTTCCCGCACGAACTGCCCGGCTACCGCCATGTCAGCGACCCCGGCGTACGGGCGATCTACGAGAAAGAATGGGGCGTGAAAATCAATCCGGAACCCGGGCTGCGCATCCCCAACATGTTCGATGCGGCCGTGGAAGGAACGTTCCTCGGGCTGTACGTGCAAGGCGAGGATATCGTTCAGTCCGACCCCGACACCAAACACGTCACCGCCGGCATGCTGGCGATGGAATGTGTCGTGGTGCATGACCTGTTCCTGAACGAAACGTCGAACTACGCCCATGTCTTCCTGCCGGGTGCGTCGTTCCTGGAGAAAGACGGTACGTTCATCAACGCCGAACGCCGCATCAATCGTGTGCGCAAGGTCATGGCGCCGCTTGGTGGCCTGGGTGACTGGGAAGCCACCCAGGCGATCGCCAACGCCATGGGCTACAAGATGAATTACACCAGCCCGGCCGAGATCATGGAAGAGATCGCGCGGACCACCCCGTCGTTCGCCGGCGTTTCGTATGAAAAGCTGGACCAGGGCGCGGTGCAGTGGCCGTGTAACGATGCCGCGCCGGATGGTACGCCGATCATGCACATCGACCACTTCGTGCGTGGCAAGGGCAACTTCGTCGTCACCGAGTATGTCGCGACTGACGAAAAAGTCGGGCCGCGCTTCCCGCTGCTGCTGACCACCGGTCGTATCCTGTCGCAGTATAATGTCGGGGCGCAGACCCGCCGGACGGCGAATGTCGTGTGGCACGCTGAAGATCTGCTGGAAATCCATCCGCACGATGCGCAAGAACGCGGCGTCAAGAATGGCGACTGGGTCCGGCTGCGCAGCCGAGCGGGGGAGACGACGCTACGGGCGACGGTGACGGAACGGGTGGCTCCGGGCATCGTCTATACGACGTTCCATCATCCGACGACTCAGGCCAACGTCATCACCACGGACTATTCTGATTGGGCGACGAATTGCCCGGAATACAAGGTGACGGCAGTACAGATATCACCGTCGAACGGGCCGTCGGAATGGCAGCTCGAATATCAGGCGGTGTCGGCGAAAAACCGGCGGATCGAGGCAGTGCCGGCAGGTGAATAAGGTGGTTCGTCGTAATCGGGATGGGCACTATGGCCGATAGATCACAGGTGGTTGCCGCACGATCCTCGTCGTTTGTGTCACGGCCGGGTTCGGCGCGGCCACCCACGACCTGTGGAGCTGAATGCGGCAAAGTCGCGGGTAACCGGACCAAGGCCGGTCATGACGAAATAGAAACGACACATGTCTGACCCTATCACCCCGGTCCAGCGCACCGCGTGGCGCGGCGACTCTGCCGCCGAAGGAGTGCGCGTGGTTCCCCGTGAAACCCCGGTCGCGTTAACCTACAACCGCACCACCCATGCGGTGATGCTGGCGTCCCCGGCCGATCTTGAAGACTTCGCCATCGGCTTCAGCCTGGCCGAGGGGATCATAACGACGGCCGCCGATATCCTGGCGTTGGACATCGTCGAGGTCGCCGACGGCATCGAATGCCGCATGGACCTGGCGGACGACCGGCTGGTCGCGCTGACCAGGCGGCAGCGCCGGCTCGCCGGCCCCAGCGGTTGCGGCCTGTGCGGGCTGGACAGCCTGGCGGCGGCGATCCGCCCCGCGCCAACCGTTCCGGCCGGACGCGCGTTCACCCCGGCGATGCTCCAGGATGCCATGCGGTCGATGCAGCCCGCGCAAATCATGAACGCCGCCACCCATGCGGTCCACGCCGCCGCGTTCTGGACGCCCGAACACGGACTGGTAGCCTTGCGCGAAGACGTGGGCAGGCACAACGCGCTGGACAAACTTTCGGGCGCCCTGATCCGCACCGGTGTGTCGGCAGCCGGCGGCCTTGTCCTGCTGTCCAGCCGGGTCTCGGTCGAAATGGTGCAGAAGACGGCGACGCTGGGCGCCCCGGTGATCGTCGCGATCTCGGCACCGACGTCGCTCGCGATCGAGGTGGCCACCGAAGCCGGCATCACCCTGATCGGCGTGGCGCGGGCCGACGGGTTTGAGGTCTTCACCCACCTGGATCGCATCACCCCGGGGATGGTCCGACATGTCGCATGATAAACTGGCCTACATGGCCAATCAAATCGGTCGTTTCTTTCAGTCGCAGAAACAGGACACCGCGGCCGCCGCGATCGAGGATCATTTGCGGCGATTCTGGGACCCGCGGATGCGCCGGGCCATTGTCGCCCAACTGGCCGACGGCAGTATTCAGCTCGACCCGCTGGTGCGCCAGGCGGTCGAGCATTTGGGCGAAAGCCCACCCGCCTTAGCCGTTACAATAACAAAGTAATTCTTCTGGGAGAGACTTGATGAGCAATACAATTACCCGCCTCCGCGGGCCTGAAGTCGCGAGCGGAATTCTGGATCGGAGGCGTATTGTTGCCGGGCCCCGATTCAATCGCTGGCTGGTACCGCCGGCGGCGCTCGCGATCCACCTTTGCATCGGCATGGCGTATGGGTTCAGCGTCTTCTGGTTGCCGCTGTCGCGCGCGGTGGGCGGCACCGGGCCGTTGGCCTGCCCCGCCGGTTCCGGCATCATGAACGCCCTGTTCACGACAAGCTGCGACTGGCTCGTCTCTGACCTGAACTGGGTTTTCACCCTGTTCATCGTTTTCCTGGGACTCTCCGCCGCGATCTGGGGCGGCTGGTTGGAGCGGGCAGGTCCCCGCAAGGCGGGCGTGATCGCCGCGATTTGCTGGTCCGGTGGCCTGCTGTTGGGCGCGGTCGGCATCATCACGCACCAGCTTTGGGTCCTGTGGATCGGCACCGGCGTTCTGGGCG
>JAYUEJ010000451.1:0-4943 GCA_043739265.1 Rhodopila sp.
TCATCCAGCCAAAACCCAATCCCGTCCGATGCCTAAACATCAAACAGCAAGGACGCCGCCAACGTATCCCTTCCTAGCCTATTCAACTGTCAAAGAGCGAAAGCGGACAACGACCCATCGGCCACACTCTGTGGGCCAACAGGTTATGTTTGCTTTGGAAAGCGCCAACCCGGTGTGAACCATGGAGGGTAGTCTAAGAGACGAACCGAAGCAAGTGGTGTGGTCCGTCTCGGTGAACGGGGGTGTAGGCCCAACCTTTCGGACCGTCAAGCAAGTTTTTACGCACAATCGTCATTTAGCTGATTCGCCACTTCTGAAACCACGTCACAAACTGCGGAATTCCTACGGAAAGCGGCGTTGTCGGCGCGTAGCCCGTCAGCGCGGCGATCGCATCGACCGACGCGAACGTCGCCTCCACATCGACCGAAGGCCGGGGTGCGGAGCGGATAATCGCCTTCCGACCGAGGGTTTCCTCCAGCAGACGCACCATCTCGCGCACCTCCTCCACACGGTGATTGCCAATGTTCAGCAACCGCGGCACGCTTTTGTCGGCGGGCGGCTGGTCCAGGCTGCCCAGGATCCCCGCGACGATGTCATCGATATAGGTGAAATCCCGCCGCAGCCGGCCGTCATCGTACAAGGTGATCGGATCTCCGGCCACGATAGCCTGGGCGAAGCTGAAATACGCCATGTCCGGTCGGCCCCACGGCCCGTACACCGTGAAAAACCGCAAGCCGGTCTGCGGCAACCCGAACAGGTGCGCATACGCGTGACTCATCAGCTCATCGGCCCGCTTGGTCGCGGCATACAGCGACACAGGGGAATCCACACGATCCGTCTCCCGAAACGGCATCTCGGTGTTCGATCCATAGACCGAGGAAGTGCTGGCATAGACCAGGTGCCGCAGGGCGGGCAGCCGTCGCGCTGCTTCCAGCACCACCAAATGCCCCATGACGTTGGCCTGCACATAGGCATACGGGTCCACCAACGAGTGGCGCACCCCCGCCTGCGCCGCCAGATGAACAATTCCCCCCAAATTCTCATGTTCGGCGACCAGACCGCCCACCGCGTCCTTGTCCGAGACATCCAGGTGGTAAAATCCAAACCCGGCATGTATCCGCAGGCGCTCCAGCCGCACCTGCTTCAACCGCACATCATAATAGTCGTTCAGATTGTCGAGGCCGATGACGGTGTCGCCGCGCGCCAGCAGCGCCTCGGCCACATGATAACCGATGAACCCGGCGCAACCGGTGACCAGGATCTTCACGGCATCGGCCGCGCGACGAGGCGGTCCTCAAGCAGCTCCAGCACGGCGTGGCCGAGCGCGATGTGGCATTCCTGGATGCGCGCGGTTTCCATGTCCGGCACCAGCAACGCCAGGTCACACTGGCTCAAGGCGGGCTCGCCAGAGGCCCCGAGCATGCCGATCGTGACGATCTCCATTTCGCGCGCCGCCTCCAATGCCTTGATCACGTTGGCCGACCGGCCGGAGGTGGTGATGCCGAACAACACGTCGCCGCGCCGGCCAAGGCCGCGCAGTGGACGCTCGAACACACGGTCGAACCCGTAATCGTTGCCACAGGCGGTCAGCATGGCCGGATCGAGGGTCAATGCCAGGGCGGCGATCGATGGCCGCTCGTGGCTTCCGCGCAGCCGAATCAACATCTCAGTCGCAAGATGCTGGCTATCCGCCGCCGACCCGCCGTTGCCGCAGAACATTAGCTTGCCGCCGGCGCGCAGGCTGGTTTCGCACGCATCGACCACCTGGATGACCGCCTCGGCCAGCTCCGTGGCGATCCGGCGCTTCAAGTCGGCCGACTTCGTCATCATCGCCGTGAAGCGGACGATTTCTTGAGTATGCATGCGGACTCCGTCGCGTTTGAAACGACGCCGTCCTACACTAACCAAGTGTTATTGTGCCACCCATCCGCCATCAATCGACAGCGGCGTCCCGGTGATGGTGGCCGCCGCATCCGAACACAAGAAGACCGCCAGACCGCCGATTTGCGCCGGCGTGGTGAATTTCACCATTGGCTGCTTCTCGGCCACCAGATCATGGCTTTCCTGTTGGACCGTCTTGCCATCCTTCTCGGCGCGGTCGTGCAACTGCTTTTCTACCAGCGGAGTCAGCACCCAGCCGGGACAAATCGCATTGACCGTGATGCCGGCATTGGCCAGTTCGATGGCTGCGACCTTGGTCATGCCGACAACGCCATGCTTGGCTGCGACGTAGGCGACCTTTTGCGGACTGGCGACCAGCCCGTGCGCCGAGGCGATATTGATAATCCGGCCCCAACCTTTCGCCTTCATGCCGGGAATGGCGGCCTTCATGCCGTGGAACACGCCCGACATATTGATAGCGATAATCTGGTCCCACCGCTCATTCGGAAAATCCTCGACGTTGGCGGTGAATTGGATGCCGGCGTTGTTCACCAGAATATCCACCGATCCCAGCGTCTTCAATGTGTCCGCCACCATCGCGTCGATCTGGTCCGGCTTGCTGATGTCGGCGCCGTTATAACTCACCTTAACCCCATGCGACGCCACCATTTCCAACCGCAGCGCCTCGATTTCGTCCGCATTGCCGAAGCCGTTCAGCATGATGTCGGCGCCCTCGGTCGCCAGAGCCCGGGCGATCCCAAACCCAATACCGCCGGTCGATCCTGTGATCACGGCGACTTTTCCCTTCAGACTCATGGCTCCATCCTTCCAAGCAATGCCTTCGGCGATTTATGCCGCATCGCATCATGAACCACCATTGTCGCCCGTCATAGGACCCCTTATTCCACGCCCAGCCCGCGATTCTGCCGCGGTACGGAAGGATACAATGGACACTGTCAAGCCTTCACGTCCGCTCCCTGCCACCGGTTCGGCCCACAAACCCTGGCGCCCGCCTGGATGCGATTCCATTGCCCTCGTCCTACAAGGCGGCGGCGCACTGGGTGCCTATCAGGCCGGCGTTTACCAGGCATTGCATCAGGCTGGATTGCGCCCCGACACCGTTGCCGGCGTCTCAATCGGCGCCATCAACGCCGCGATCATCGCCGGCAACCAGCCCGAACGCAGAATCGCGCGGCTGAAAGAGTTCTGGGAAGGGATAACCGCGCGTCCCGTCTCCCTGTTCCCGCTCGCCGGAGATGCCGCCCGCAAGGCCACCAACGCCTGGTCCGCCCTGCTCACCACCACGCTCGGACAACCCGGCTTCTTCACGCCGAACGCGCTGAGCCCTTGGATCAGCCCGCGCGGTTCAAAGACCGCTACGTCGTATTACGACGCCGCCCCGCTGCGCGAGACGCTGTTGCGGCTGGTGGATTTCGATCTGCTGAACAGCGGGGCCGTGCGTTATGCCGCCGGTGCGGTGAACGTGCTGAACGGCAATTTTGCTTATTTCGACACCATGCTGATGAAAATCTTGCCGGAGCATGTGATGGCGAGCGGCGCCCTGCCGCCAGCCTTTCCCACGGTGCAAATCGGCACGGACTACTATTGGGACGGCGGGCTCGTCTCTAACACGCCGTTGCAGCAAGTCCTGGATAACGCTGCGAACCTCCATATGTTGATTTTTCAGGTCGATCTGTTCAGTGCTCGCGGCGTGCTGCCGCGCGACATGGACGACGTGCTGGCGCGCCAAAAGGATATCCAGTTCTCCAGCCGCACACGCCTTGTCACCGACTACTACCGCGAGAAACACGACCGAGACGCCTTGGTGAAGAAGCTGCTAGCAAAAATCCCGGACGAAGTTCTCGATATGGACGAACGCACGCTGAAGGCGCGTTTGGCCCATATGCCGGAGGCGACGATCCTGGAGTTGATCTACCAGCAGGCCGCCTATGAGACCCAGGCCAAGGACTACGAATTCAGTGCCGCGTCGATGCGGGAGCATTGGAACAGCGGCTTTTTGGATACGCAACGCACCCTGCGGCACCGGGATTGGCTGAAGGTGTCCGAAACCGCCGGCGGTTTCAGCCTCCATGATATTCATCGCCTGGACGATTGAACCATCTGGGCGGACTGACCCGTGAACGAACCGGCCGGTCCTCTAACGGTTCTTGATAATGACCTTGATTTTGATGGTCACGATCACTCTCGATAAAGCCAGGAGGGTAAGAACTTTCATTGTGCCTTACCTCCAGATGTTAAGCCGGTGGGGGCCAATCCCCGTTGGCTTTTTCATTTAGACGGCAATTGATGAACGAATCGTTTACGCGCGCCTAACGCCGTAAACTTCGCACCAGGCCATAAACGCTGATCACCCCCCAGAAGCACTCCAGCACCACCGAGGGCAGGTTCCACGCGTCGATCAACGACACCATGACCAACACCGCCCCCAGCAGATTGACTGCCGGAAAGCGCCAGTCCCTGGCTGGCAACCACCCCTGTAGTGTGGCGAAATAGGCGACGACGAAGCATGCCGCCCCAATCAGGCCACAAACGATATACGGATCGAATGCCATCATTCGCAACCTAGTGGCCTGAGTCGTTCATAACGCGGGGTATAGCCGCTTCAGTTTAACGCGGGCATCGCCTGTGGTGAACTGCCAATCGGCCTTGGCATGATGCTTATTGCGGTCGCCCTCCCAGGCGGCGACTTCTTTGGTCAGTGTCTGCTTATCGGGGATGCGCCGATCCAGACATTGGGACGACAGGACGCCGAGCTCGGATTCAGCCATATCCAGCCAACTGCCGTGTTTTGGGGTGTAGTGCCACTCGAACCGTTCGACGAGCCGGCGCGCTTCGGCGGCGGGAAAGGCCTCATAGAGCGAAGCCGGTTTGTGGGTGTTGAGGTTGTCCTGCACCAGCACGATCTTCGCCACTTTCGGGAAATGCCTGTCGGACAAGTCCTTGAGAATTTGGGCATAATCCAGCGCGGTGTGGCGATCGGTCACTTCGACATGCCGCCAGCCTTCCAACGGCGCGAACAGCATAAACAGGTTGGCCGTGCC
>JAYUEJ010000452.1:0-4941 GCA_043739265.1 Rhodopila sp.
AGGCTGGCATCGTTGAAGCCACGCGGCCCCTCACTCAGGCACGCCGGAATCCTCAACGCCGCCTCTATCCGCCGCAACAAATCGCGCCCGGAACGAGTCGCCAGCACCGGCGCCCCAATGACCAATGGCCGCTTCGCCGTCGCCAACAGCGCCAGCACCGTGTCCGTTGCCGCATCGCCCAATTCCACCACTGAAGCAACGAAATCCGCCGCCGACGGCCACACCACGTCCGCTTCCGACACGACCGCATCCAGCACGTCGGACGGCAGACTCAGATGCACCGGCCCGGGACGTCCAGACACAGACAGACGAATCGCCTTCGCCACATCCATGCCCACCGTTGCGGTATCCGTCGCCATCCAGGCGGCTTTGCAAACCGGAGCCGCCATATCCACCTGGCGCAATTCCTGGAAACCACCGCGGCCAAGCTGATCGGTTTCGGTATGACCCGACAGCAGCACCATCGGGGTCTCTTGCCCAAGCGCGGTAAACAGCGCGCCCACCGCATTGGCATGCCCGGGACCGCCCGTGACCCAGGCAATACCCGGCCGTCCCGTCAAACGTCCGTACGCATCCGCCATATGCACCGTTGCGGCTTCATGCCGTACATGCATCAACGACAATTTCGTATCGATCGCGGCATCGAACAGCGACATGATGTGGTTGCCGGACAGCGTGAAAATATCGGTGTGGCCGGCGCGCTCCAGAGTGCGCACAACGATGTCGGCGCCGCGTAGGGTCGATGGCATGGGGGCATTGGTCCTTGAAGTCATTGCGTTGCCATTGTGCGTCACCGAACCAGGCTCGGTGACGCACAAGGCGTCTTAAGTCGTGGGCGGCCGGGCTAAACCCGGCCAGGATGAGACAGCGACTGGATCAAATCGGATCCCACCCGAACACATCGCGAGTCCGTTCCAGCGGCGTAAAGCTGCCCTTCACCGCCGGCAGCCAATGTTCCGCCAACTTCTCCGGCGTCCAGCCATCCGGGCGCGCCATGATGCGGATCGGCCGAGGTTGATTGTACAGATACACCTCATTCCCACGCACACCCAGGATCTGCCCGGACACACCAGCCGCCGCGTCGGAGCTCAGAAACGCGATCAACTGCGCGATGTGATCCGGCCTGGTCTTCGCCGCACGAGTCTGAAGCTGCTCCTCGGTTTGCCCCGGCACCGTCTCGATCATGCGGCTGAACGCGTGCGGTCCGATGCAATTCGACCGAATATTGTACCGTTGCATATCCATTGCGATATTGCGCGACAGCCCGGCAATGCCCAGCTTGGCCGCGCCATAGTTTACCTGTCCCACACTACCGATCAGCCCCGAGGTCGAGGTGATGTGCGTGTACGATCCGCTCTCTTGCTTACGGAAATGCGGCACCGCCGCGCGCGACACGTAGAACGCCCCGTAAAGATGGACCTTGATCACCGCGTCCCACTCTTCGATCGACATGTAGTGGAACATGCGGTCGCGCAGGATGCCGGCATTGTTCACCACGATGTCGATACGACCGAAATTGTCGATCGCGTCCTGCACCATGCGCTGGGCGTCCTCCCAGCTCGCGACACTGCCGCTGTTGGCGACCGCGCGTCCGGCGCCGTTCGCCTGCGTGATCTCCGCTACCACGCGTGCGGCCGGGCCGGCATCGTGGCCCTCACCCGTCACCGTCGCGCCGATGTCGTTCACCACGACCCGCGCGCCGTTCGCGGCCAGCGCAATCGCTGTCGCCCGCCCGATACCGCCGCCGGCCCCCGTGACGACGGCGACCTTCCCATCAAGCATACCCATTTGTTTCCTCCTTCAAACTGGACCCGGCCACAATGCGACAGACCGCGATCCATGTCATCATCCCGCCCGGGAGGAACCGATCATGGAACCTGGATTCCCCGGACCTGGCCAGATGGAATCGGCGATCGCCGAACGCTTGCCTGATGCCGGGGCGGCTCTGCACCTGTTCGATCCGAACCAGGCAGCGCTTACACCTTTGTTGCCAAGGGCGCCCGGGTTCACCCATCCCCCGCCGGCGTCGCCGATGCCGCCCGCATCGTCTTCGCCTGCCTGCCCAGCGGGCCAATCTGCGAATCCGTCGCCCGAGACGTCGCCTCGGGCACCGCCGTCCGCCTGTATGTAGAGATGTCCACCATCGGTGGCCTGCGTCGTTCATATTAATGGGTTTGCCGGTCACGATTCGTTTCGATACGACGCGAATCAGCCGAACGAAACGAAATCGATCTGAATGGTCACGCGGTCGTTGTGCAGCGGTTCGGCGCCTCGCCATTCACCTGCAACGCGGATGTCAGGCCCGGGATTTCTTTGCACGGAGGACGCTCGAGGCCCTCGGTGGGCGACAAAGCAGAATTCAACAACCCAAAACCGGTGCGCCGTGATCGCGAACCCCAAACGGTCTGTTCCGCAACCTGCATTGGAATTTTCTCTGCGACCTCTCCGACCTCTGCGACCTCTCCGACCTCTGCGGCCTCTACGTTGAAAGGATCAGCCGAAACAACCGCCAGACTTCGCTCACAAGCGCAGTGTCAGGTTGACTGGAAATCCCGCCGTACGATTTCCCAGGCCGTCATAGCATTGAAACCTCCAAATACCTTTTACCGGATTCCTGGAAATCACAAATGCAACCCGTTTCGGAAGGCCCGACGATTCCAGTCAGGGTGAAAATGCTTTAGCCGCGGATGTCCGGGCAGGCACTTTGCGATAGCGGCCGGAACGCCTGGTCGGCCGGCGTCGTGGCCAGCAACCGCAGCACGTCGTCCGGCGCGCGGCTCTCGGCCGGCGTCTTCACCTCGAACAGGTAATTCGGGTGGATCTTACGCCCGTCCTCTCGCACCATCCCCGCACCGAAGCAGTCGTCGTCGGTCGGCAGCGTTTTCCTCATGGCCACGACCTCGCGGCCCGACGCCTTGGCGCGCACCGGCCCCAGCGCCTTCACGGCTTTCAGGTAGTGCGTCACGGCCGAGTAGTTCCCCGCATGCAGGCTGTTGGGGAAATAGCCGTCCGCCATCAACGGCTTTACGCGCCCGGCGAAGGCTCGGGTGCGGTCGTTGAGGTCCCAGTAGAACGTCTCCACCATCAGCACGCCCTGCATGGTGGCAAGGCCTTCGCGCGCGATCGACAGCGCATTGGCGGCCAGCACCGCAATGCGCACCCCGTCACGCACCAGGCCGAATTCGCGAGCCTGCTTGACGCTGTTGATCATGTCGTCGCCGCCATTGGCAAAGGCAAGCACGGACGCGTGGCTCGATTGTGCCTGAAGCAGGAAGGACGAAAAATCCGACGTGCCCGGGAACGGGTACAGCACGCCGCCCAATACCTGGCCGCCGGTTGCCTCGATGAAGTGCGTGGTTTCCGCCTGCACACCCTTGCCGCCGACATAATCGGGGGTCACGAAGAACCACGTCTTGCCGGCGATCTGCGTCACCAAAGTGCCCATGGTATGGGCGATGGAGTAACTGTCGAACGTCCAGTGCACGCCATTGGGGGAGCACATGCGCCCCGTCATCTCCGCCGTGCCGGCACTGGTGGTAAGCTGCACTTTGTCCTTCTGCCGTGACGCCGTGGCACAGCCCAGAGCGACCGCGCTGTTGCCGATGTCGGTGATCGCGTCCACCCCGTCGCGGTCATACCATGCGCGGACGATGTTGGTGCCCACGTCAGCCTTGTTCATGTGGTCGGCGACGACGACCTCAACCGCGATGTCGGGATTGGCGGCGGTAAACTCGCTGACCGCGAGCCGGGTTCCCGCGACGCTGCCTGGCCCGGTCGTGTCGCGCAATGATCCGGACATGTCCGTCAGCACCCCGATCCGGATCACAGTATCCGCTTGGGCATGGCCGGATCGGACGGCAGTCATGCCACCGGCCAGACCGCCCAGCAGCAACCCTCTACGGTGTAGCGACATCGCACGTTCTCCCGAATTCACCGATGACATCTGTTCGCAAATTGGAATTTTACGGTTCAGACAAACGGTGCGTCGTCCTTTGAGCCAAATGGAAACGGAAGCCAAGCGAATGTGAAACCGCCGGCAAACTCTGGCGCTTCGGCGAACCGCATCCTACTGATCGAGGGGCTGGAAGGCTGGGCCGGGGCGGTGGTGCGCGGCCGGTCGCAAGGACTGGCCTGATTCGAGTCACTCTCCCTCACGCCGGCGCGGTCGCCCGCGGCGAGATCGCGGCGCCTCGTTCGTCTCCGCTGCCGGACGAGGCCAAGCAAGTCGGGCGAATATCGTCCTGCGACGATGCAGACCATAAACTATTCATTTATGGATTAATGCGTCATTGACTATGTGCCATCGCATATAAAGCGCGCCATCAGCAACGATCTGGATAGAGGGCGTCCGGCCTCCCAACTCCTGACAGTGCATGCTGGCACTGAACCCCCGACGCCACCGCGACGATCAAACAATCGCCCCGCGCGCATTCAACGCGTCCTTATCGAACCCGGCGATCCGCTTGTACCCCGCCGCCGTCCCTTCCAGCTCCGCCGCCGTCAGCACATCCTCGATCCGAACGAACCCGTCCGGCGCGCGCTGTTCGACCATCTGCATCACCTGCTCCGGCCCATTCGCCCGGTTCGCCAGCACGATCTTCGCCGTCGCCGGCCGCCGCTCGTTCTCATACGCCACCAGTGCCTCCGCCGTCGGACCCGCCCGCCTGATTTCCCGCGCCAGGACCCTTGCGTCCAAAATCCCCTGCGAGGCGCCATTCGACCCGATCGGATACATCGGATGCGCCGCGTCCCCGATCAGCGTCACCCGCCCGAACGTCCAGCGGTCCAACGGGTCCCGATCCACCATCGGGTATTCGAAGCACCGGTCCGCCGCCTGGATCACCGCCGGCACATCCAGCCAATCGAACCGCCACCCCGCGAACGCCGGCAGGAAGTCCGCCACATCGCCGGCCCGGTTCCAGTCCTCCCGCCGCCACGCAT
>JAYUEJ010000453.1:0-1592 GCA_043739265.1 Rhodopila sp.
TCGGCATAGACGCGGATCTCATACTGAGCATGCGAGTCGGCACGCAGCGACAGGAAGTGGAACAGGTTGTGGAGGTTGGTCTTCCAATACCACTGCGTGTAGGTGTTCAACGTCAGGTTCATCCGCGCCAGTTCGCGCGCCAGGCCGCGACGGTTGGGGTCGGCAGACTCGCCCTCATTCAGCATGCTGGCGTAATTGGCGTAGGTGCGTTCGGCATCCCCGCGCAGCAGGTCCAGGACCTCGGCCGCCTCTTCGCCTTCCAGCACATCACCCCGGCCCTGGCGGTTGATCACGGCCTGAGCGGCCAGGTTCTCGGCGGCCGGGATATAGAACTCCTTGTCCAGGATCGAATAGCGCGCGGAATATTCGTTCACGCTGGCTGTACGATGCCTGATCCACTGGCGGGCCACGAAAATCGGCAGTTTGACGTGAAATTTAATCTCACACATCTCGAACGGGGTGGAATGGCGGTGGCGCATCAGATAGCGGATCAGTCCGGCGTCCTCCTGCACCCGCTTGGTGCCGCGGCCGTAGGACACCCGAGCGGCCTGCACGATCGCCGAATCGTCGCCCATGTAGTCGATCACGCGGACGAAGCCGTGGTCCAGGATGGGGTAGGCCCGGAACAGCATGGCTTCCAGCGCCGGCACGGTTGGGCGGATGGTCGAAGCGGTTCGGGTGCGCGCTTCGGCGATTTCCGCCGCCTGCTCCTGCGTATGCGTATCGTCAGCCAACGATGGATCTCCCCGAACAGCGCCCGGTCAATACAGCGGCACGATTGAACAAAGCAATCTATGTGCTGTCGATGCGGCATCCAGGGTAATCGGGTGACTGCCAGACCAGCCGCGCCCAGCGGGACCGGCGGGCGAATTCGAACAACGATAAGCCAGCTCGACACAGTCAAGCGGGCGGAGGAACGGCAGCTATCCCGGCTCTCGCCGCCATGCCGCGCACGCAACAGCCGCCGTAAAAGTCCTTTCCACCCCTTTGGTTTTGTTTATCATGCCGTGTTGCAGAACGGAGACGCCAATGCAGGCCGGTGGTGCAAACCAGACTCAGAGCCAGGGGCAGTTGCATCCCCATGGGACCATGCAGGGCTACGATCCCAGTTCGTTCTTCTGCGAGATGCTGCGGCCCGGTCAGCCCCAGCACCCGACGCTTACTTTGTTGCTGTCACGATTGGCGGCGCTGCCGATCGAAAACCTGCGACAACGGGCGCAGGAGGCAGAGCGGGACCTGCTGGAGCGCGGCATAACCTTCACCGTCTATTCCGACGCCACGGCGATCGACCGCATCCTGCCGTTTGACCTGATCCCCCGGGTGATCACGCCCGCCGAGTGGCACCAGATCGAAACCGGGGTCATCCAGCGCGTGCGGGCGCTGAACATGTTCCTGCGCGACATCTACCATGAGCGGAAAATCCTGGCCGACAAAATCGTCCCGGCTGCACTGGTGCTGAAAAACGCCGGCTACTGTCAGGCGATGGTGGGCTTCAACGTTCCCTTCAACACCTATGTACATGTCTGCGGCACCGATATCGTACGCGACGAAACCGGCACCTTCCGCGTACTCGAAGACAACGCCCGCACACC
>JAYUEJ010000454.1:0-1591 GCA_043739265.1 Rhodopila sp.
GGCCACAGCCCGACCAGCAGCCGCACCTCCGGCAGGCGCTGGCGAAGCCGGCGCAGCAGATAGCGCAAGTGGGACGGCGTGCCTGCCAGCTCCAGGTAGCAAAGGCAGACCACCATCACACCCTCGCCGTCCAGGGTGCCAATCCGCAGACGCGATGCGGCATCATGCTGCAAAATCCGGGCATTCAGGCCGTTCTTGTGCAACAACTGCGACAACATGCCGGCGGCGATTTCATCCAGCGGCCCACGCCCCGCGATGCAAAGCACCGGCGCCCGCCCCCGCCATGCCGGAGGCAGATCATCTTCGGCGATTTTTCCCGGTGCCGGATGTTTCGGCAGGTCCTGCTCGCCGCGCGGCAGGCTGGTGGCGGCGGCCTCTGCCGCGGCCTTGGTCTCCGGCTCCTGGTCATCGTACTCGTCCAGGTCTTCGATCAACGCCTGCATCGAGTCCTTGATCTTTTGCAGTTGCACCTCGGTCAACACCCCGCGCGCCGCGTCATTGGCGGCGTGTTGCAGTCCCTTCAACGCCACCTCGTCGTAATAGGACGACAGCGGCCGGTCGCGCAGCAACACCTCGGCCTGTTCGCGCGCCTCATCCGGATCACCGGCCAGCATGCGCTGATAAAAGCTCTCCACCGGGGTCAGCGCCGGCCGATCGCCCAGAATAACGTCCAGAAATTCCAACCGCTCGACATGCCGGCCCAGCACCACCAGGCACAACGTCAACGGCGTGGACAGGATCAAGCCGATCGGGCCCCACAGCCAGGTCCAGAACGTGGCCGATACCACGACCGAGAACGGCGACAGGCCGGTGCTGCGGCCATACAGCATCGGCTCCACCCCCTGGCCCATGATCACCTCGGTGACGCCATACAGCCCGGCGGTCCAAAGCAGCATCGACCAGCCCGGACTGACGGCGGCGGCGAGTGCCAGCGGCAGAATCGCCGCCAGTGGGGCGCCGACATAGGGCACGAATCGCAGCAGCAGCCCGACGATCCCCCAAAGCAGCGGCGACGGCACGCCAATCAGGAACAGTCCGAAACCGGTAATCAAACCGAACGCCGTGTTGATCCCCATCTGGATCAGGAAGTAACGGGACAACCGTCGCGCCGCGTCGTTCATCGCGGTGGTGGTGCGATGCAGGTCCGAACTGCCGAACAGGCGGATCATGCGGTCACGCAGGTCCTCCCGTTGCAACAGCACGAAGATCGTTACGATCAGCACGATTGCCGTGGTCGAAAGGGGATCGACGATCGGTGCGATAATGCGTTCGGCCAGCTCCACCGCTGTCGGGTCCGGTTGATGCACCTCCACCGGCATCGGTTTCTTCTCCGCCGGGGACTCCGACCCGGCGGCCGGCCTGGCAGGCGATTCGGCAGGCTGTGCCAGCGGCTGGCCCAGGCGCCGCACAACCTGGCTGATCTGATTCGACGCGAAGCCCTGGATGGTTGCGACCTTGGCGCCAACAGTGGTCGCATAGCGCGGCACGTCCTGCGCCAGCAGCGCGATCTGCGAACCGATCAGGCCACCCAGGGCGAGCAGAATGCTGACCGCCAGCACCACCGCCACCAGCACCGACAGCACGCGTCCCA
>JAYUEJ010000455.1:0-1590 GCA_043739265.1 Rhodopila sp.
ATCGACACCGCCAAACGCGAACAGCGTGCCACCCTGTTCGGACGCACCTACGCCAGCCCGTTCGGCATCGCACCCACCGGCATGGCCGGCGCCTTCCGCCAGGATGCCGAACTGTACTTCGCCCGGGCCGCCAACGAAGCCGACGTCCCCTATCTCATGTCCGGCGCCTCCAACGCCTCCATGGAGCAAGCTGCCAAACTGGCCGGCAAAAACCTGTGGTACCAAATCTACGGCGCCCGCGACCGCAAGGTGGCAGCCGACCTCGTCAAACGCGCCATCGACCTCGGCCTGACCACGCTGGCCGTGACCTGCGACGTACCGGTGGCATCGAACCGGGAACGTAACCGTCGCAACGGCTTCGTCCGCCCGCTGCGCATGTCCCTGCCAACGATCCTGGAGGCGATGCTGCACCCCGCCTGGGTGATCAACTACTACCGCTCCGGCGGCATGCCGATGCTGGGAAATTGGCAGCCTTACGCGCCGAAAGACTCGACTCCGGACCAGGTGGCCGATTTGTTCTCGAAACAAACGCCGGACCCCAGTCAGATTTGGGGCGATCTGGAGGCCATCCGCACCGCCTGGCCCGGCAAGCTTCTCCTGAAAGGCGTCATGCATCCCGAAGACGCACGCATCGCCACCGGCATGGGCGTGGACGGCCTGATCGTGTCCAACCACGGCGGCCGGCAGTTGGATATGATGCCGTCGCCACTGGACATGCTGCCGATGATCCGCGCCGCCGTCGGCCCGGATGTGCCGTTGCTGCTGGACAGCGGAGTCCGCCGCGGCTCCGACATCGTCGCCGCCCTCTGCATGGGCGCCGATTTCGTAATGACCGGCCGAGCCACGTTGTATGGCGCGACCGCGGGGGGGCTGGAGGGGGTGAATAAAGCCGTTTCCATCCTGCAACGCGAAATCGACCTTATTCTCGGCCAGATCGGTGCCGTGAATCTCGACGCCCTGGGGCCGCAATACTTGCTGGAAACCGTCCGCGCGGAAGAAGAACGCCGCAACACCGGTGCGATGACTGCGCGGCGCTGAAATCGGTTCCAGTCGCCATTCTTATCTTAGGCGGACTGACACGGCCCTGCCTCGTATGGCCGGGTCAGTCCAGCCGTTCTCATTTTAGGCGACCCGACCTTGCCCGGTCCGTCATGGCCGGTCTTGTGCCGGCCATGACGGACCGGGCACGACCGGCTGGGGGTGGATAGCCGAGACAAGACAGGCCATAACGATAAAGCAATGGAATCCGGTCAAAAAGAGAATTGCCGAGGGGCAGTCCCGGGGCGATCGCATCTGGAGCCTTTTCAAGGTGACTGGAATCCCGCCGGTCCCCGCCGTCATGGCTCGGAAAGCCGTGCCATGACGACAAGGGGTCAGGGCAATCGGGTGAATAAGCAAAAGGACAACGCCAAGGCGCCCGGGGCGCCCAAGAACCCCCAAGGCGCCCGGGGCGCCCAAGAACCCCCAAGGCGCCCGGGGCGCCCAAGAATTTCCAGGACACCGTGCTTGTGTTCGCATTGCCCAACGCTTTCGGTTACGATCAGCAATCCGAACCGCCGATATATATTCCACCTGGCATCTTGGCGGTCC
>JAYUEJ010000456.1:0-4935 GCA_043739265.1 Rhodopila sp.
CGCGTCGGCACCGGTTTCGACGTGCATGTCTTACAGGCAGGCCGTCCGCTGTTCCTGTGCGGCGTGAACGTGCCGCACGAAAAGGGCCTGGCGGGTCACTCCGACGCCGATGTCGGTATTCACGCGCTATGCGACGCGATTTACGGCGCGTTGGCCGAAGGCGATATCGGCCGCCATTTTCCCCCCGGCGAGGCGACATGGAAGGACGCCGACAGCGCCCGGTTCCTCGCCCATGCCGCCGAACGCATCGCTGCCCGCGGTGGCCGGCTGGTCAACGCCGACGTGACCCTGATCTGCGAGCGCCCCAAAATCACCCCCTATGCGCCGGCGATGATCGCGCGGCTGGCCTCCCTGCTGGGGGTCGATCCCGGCCGCATCTCGGTCAAGGCCACAACCACCGAGCGCCTGGGATTCACCGGCCGCCTGGAGGGCATCGCCGCCCAGGCCGTGGTATCCATCCTCGTCCCTGATTGACCCCCTTACCGCCGGAGATCGAGAGACCATGAGAAAACACGCCACGCTGGCCGCTTTATTGGCCGTCAGCCTGATCGCCGGCTGCACCGAAAAAAAGCCGGTTGACGCCAACCCGTTCCCGCCGGTGCCACCGTTGATCTCGGAGACGATGCCGAAACCGCCCGTGGTCGCCGAACCGCTGATGTGGCAGCCCGGTCACTGGGATTGGAATGGCAGCGGTTATGGGTGGGCGAAAGGGCAATACGTGCCGGCCGCCGGCCACGGCAACATGTGGATGTCAGGTTGGTGGTCCCGCACCGAAGCAGGATGGACCTGGCAGGCGCCGCACTGGATGTCCTGAAATCAGACCAACCCCGACCAGAACCCCCTACCGGTCGGGTGTCGGTCTGGCAATCAAGCCGCATCACGCCCTCCGGCCATGGCTTCAGATCCATGGCCGCATCATGCTACTTCAGGCTTTCACCCCTTCGGCTTGAACCGGTAAACCTCCGCCTCCCCCGGGAACGTCGCCGCCCGCACATCGGCGGCATACCGGGCGGCGGCATCGTCGATCACCGACCGCAGATCGGCATACCGGCGGACGAATTTCGGCGTCCACTCGAACGTCCCCAGCATGTCGTCAGTGACAAGAATCTGCCCATCGCATTCCGGCGAGGCACCAATCCCGATGGTCGGCACGCTGACACTGCGGGTAATCTCCGCCGCCAAACCTTCCGCCACCCCCTCCAACACAATCGCGAAACACCCCGCCTCATCCACCGCTCGGGCCTCCGCTGACACCCGCATGCGTTCGTCATCGCTGCGACCCTTCGCCTTGAACCCGCCATCGATATGCACCGCCTGAGGCCGCAACCCGACATGCCCCATCACCGGAACGCCGCGCGCGACCAGGAACGCGATGGTTCCGGCCAACGCCACCCCGGCCTCGATCTTCACCGCCTGGCAGCCGGTTTCCTGCATGACCCGAACCGCCGATGCGAAGGCCTGCTCCGGCGACGCCTCGAACGATCCGAACGGCAGATCGACGACGACCAGCGCATGGGAAGCGCCCCGCATCACCGCCTGACCATGCAGGATCATCATATCCAGGGTAACGGAAGTGGGAGTGGGCAATCCATGCACCACCATCCCAACCGAGTCCCCCACCAGCAGAAGATCGACGTGCGGGTCGAGCAACGCCGCGACCGGCGCGGTGTATGCCGTCAGGCAAACGATTTTCGCGCGGCCTTTCAGGGCCCGAATATCGGGAACGGTGATGCGTTTGGTGGAAACGTGCTTCGACACCGGATCAGCTCCTTAAAAAATCAGTCCAACAACCAGGGCGCCGCCGCCGCCTGGGCGATCTGCCGCACCTGGTTCAGCAGCCCCGCCCCGACCGGAATACCGTTCGCCATCCGCGTCTCGGCATATTTCCATTGCGGATCGCCCGCCACCATAACCGGCCGATCCGGATCGACCGGGGTGGTGCCGCGCAGCGCGCCCAGGAAGGTGGCTACGTCGGTCTGAAAGTCGTCGGACTCACGAAAAATAGCCGGGTCGATCGCCATGAAGAAATGCCCGATATCCATCCCGACCGGTTTCTTCGTGTGCATCGGATCAGTGATCAGGGTCGCCCCCGACAAGCAGGACGACAGGATGTTCACCATCACCGCCAAACCATAGCCCTTGTAGCTGGAGTTCTCCGGCGACCCACCGAGAGAGGTCAGGAAACCGCCCTTCTCTTTCGCCACCAATGGATCGTTGGACGGATTGCCCTCGGAGTCCAGAACCCAGCCATCCGGCGTCGGCAGGCTCTCGTTCGCCTTGTTGCGAATCCGGCCAGCCGCGACGGTCGTCGTCGCCATATCCAGCAGGAACGGCGCCCCATCCGCGCTGGGTGCGGCAAACGACCACGGATCGGTGCCCAAAACAGCCTGCTTACCGAACGTCGGGGCCACCTGAATGCCGGAGGCCGATGTGCAGGACATCCCGATCAGCCCCTGCTTCGCCGCCATCAGCGAATAAAACCCGGCCGCTCCGAAATGCGCCGAACTATGCACCACGGCCACCGCCATGCCGGTCGTCCTGGCCTTGGCGATGGCCGTGGACATGGCGAAATACGCCGGCACATGCCCCAGCCCGCCGCCGCCATCGACTACCGCCGACACCGGCGTCTCCCGCACGATTTTCGGCCGCGCATCCATCTTCGCGCGCCCCGAACGCCGCAGACCGTCATAACCCGGGATCATCGAAATTCCATGGCTGTCCACGCCATGCAGGTCCGCCCAGGACAGAACGTCCGATGTTGTCTCGGCATTCTCCTCCGGCATGCCCCACCCAAGCAGGATGGCCTTAAGCTGGGCACGGTGATTGGCATACGACGCCAACATGGTTGGT
The DNA here is from genome assembly GCA_043739265.1 of Rhodopila sp. Classification (GTDB taxonomy): domain Bacteria; phylum Pseudomonadota; class Alphaproteobacteria; order Acetobacterales; family Acetobacteraceae; genus Rhodopila. The sequence goes on from JAYUEJ010000456.1 coordinate 2,851, forward strand.
TCCCTCCGAATTCGATTGGCAGCGAACCTTGCGCGTCCACGGTGTTCCGGCAAGGGTGGTGGACGATGAGTCAGCGTTTTTCATGCACCGGCCGGCAGCCCCGCCGCTTCCCGGTTCAAAATGAAACCGACCAGCGATGCGGAGGGAACGAGGATGGCTGACAGCCAGGCACTGCTCCAGGCAAGATTCGGAATCGATCTGCCGGGAACCGAGATTCCCGATGCGATCGCCGGCCTGATCGACCGGCGCGTCACCCGCCGCTACACCGACCAGGATCTACCCGATTCGCTGCTGGACGCGCTGCTGGCGGCGGCACAATCGGCTCCGGCGAAATCCGACCTGCAACAGTTTTCTGTTGTCGTCATGCGGGACCGGCCGCGCATTAAACAGATCGCCGACTGGATCGGCACGATGGACTGGATCGCCACCGCGCCGGTGTTCCTGGTCTGGTGCGGCGATATGCGGCGCGGACAAAGGCTGTGCGCGATGCACGACATGCCGCACGCCAACAACAATATGGATACGTTCCTGAATACCGCCGTCGATTGCGCGCTGGCGATGGGACAGTTCATGGCCGCCGCCGATGCGGTGGGCCTGGGCACCTGTCCCATCAGCTATGTCCGCAGCCATATTGAGCGTGTGTCGCCCCTGCTGGGCTTGCCCAATGGGGTTTACCCGGTCGCCGGCCTGGCGGTCGGATGGCCGGTGTTTCGCCGGCCGGTGTCGATGCGCCTGCCGCCCGCCGTCGTCGTGCATCGGGAACGTTACGACGATAGCGCACTGGACTCCGAAATCGCCGCGTACGATCGACGGCGCAACGCCCGCGATCCGGTCGCCGCCGGTGGGTTAAAAAATAACGACGTTCATCCTCCCCGCGACGGCGTATGCTGGAGTGAGAACGTCGCCCGCCAGCTCTCGGTGCCGGAGCGGTTCGGCTTTTCCACCTATCTGAAGACAAAGGGTTTCGATCTTGCCTGATGACGCCGCGATACGCCTGCGACGAACCGTCGTTCGCGCCAAACATGCCGCAAGCCTGATTGTGTTGCGTCAAACAAACGAAGAACCACACATGCTGATGGGCATGCGCGGCGCGAAACATCGTTTCATGCCTAACCGTCTGGTGTTTCCGGGCGGCCGCGTCGATCCGGCCGACCTCAAGTCGCCTTTCGCGACGCCGTTGTCGTCCATGACGGAAGTTTTGTTGCGCAAGAAAACCAATGCGGCATTGGCGTTCGGTATAGCCGCGGCAGCTGCGCGGGAACTGCTGGAAGAAACCGGCCTGTCGCTCGGCACGCCACCCAGGCTGGACGGGCTGCATTACCTGGCCCGAGCGGTGACTCCGCCGGGGTTGCCGATCCGGTTCAACGCCCGTTTCCTCGTCGTCGAAGAACACCACGTCAACGGCACGCTCGGTGGCGACGGCGAACTGGAAGGGCTACGTTTCTACAGCATGCAAGAGGCGCTGGCGCTGGAGTTGGCGTTGCCGACCCGACTGGTGTTGGAACGGTTGAAGGCGTGGCTTGCGCTGTCCGAGTCAGAGCGTAACGGTCTTGCCGGAACGCCGGTTTTGTTGCGCGACCGTGGCTGGATCATGGAGTAAATCCAATGACCATTTCAGGGTCAGGCCGCCGACCGCCAGGGCAATCGGGTGAACAAACAATGTTCTTGCACCATTAATTGTAAAAGGGGCAAAACCCCAGGCAAGCAGGTGCAGCATTTATGGGCAGCGCGTGATCGGATGGCTGATTTGCGCGATCATTGCGTAATCTCTCACCGGATCGATCTGAAAAGCGTCTGAAATTGCCCGGGGTTTTGCCCCTATTACCATTAATTGTTGACGATAGTTTTGTTTCACGTTTGGGGGCCACTGCCTTATTTGTGTTCATTTGTGTTCATTTGTGTTTCAATATCCTGCACAATAACCAACCCAATATGCCGGCCCCAGGTAGAATTGGAAACACAAATGAACACAAATGAACACAGATAAAACCATTAGTGTCCGGTTCACCAAACCAAATCCTCTCGGAAGAGTCTGAGATATAAGGGTTTCCGGCAGTTCGTTGCTGGGGCGGATTTGAATTGCCG
>JAYUEJ010000457.1:0-1589 GCA_043739265.1 Rhodopila sp.
TATAGTCCATCATTTCCCCCGTTCGTATTGATCGGATGATACGGTTGTAACCGCGGCAATGACCAGAGCCGAGGCACCCCAGCATACAAGCCGCGATGACGATGGGCCGCGATGAAGACGGGCCGCGATGCCGAGGGCGCGGTGACAAGACGACGCACGAACCCGAAGGCCTCGCTCTGGCCCATGACCCATGTTCACGCCGGTGATTTAATGCTCGGCCGCACCCGCCAGGACGTATCGCGCCAGTGCATGCCCGAGACAGTCGTTAAGCAGTGCGATCGTCGAGTCGCGCTGATCCTTGTCAACCCGCTCCAGATCGACCTGTCCGCTGGTCACCCATTCCCGGGTCAGATCGAACCGCGGGAACAGCGTGACGCCCGGACCGTCGGTCATCTGCCGGAGCACGGTTTCGTACGGGCCCAGGTCAACATTCGCACGCAGAAAACGGCTGAACTGCGGGTCGATCAACACCACATCCGCCCCAGACCGCACAGCCGACTGAACCCCATCCTCCAGCACCGCGTGCAGCGCATCGGGACGAACCCCGTGAACCGCTTCCACCGTGCCGGTCTGCCATAAAACCAGGTCGTAATGATGCGCCGCGACTTCCTGCTGGAGGATCGGCAGCATCGCTTCAGCCAACAGGCCACGGCCACCCCGCACCGTCAGGTTGAACCGCACGCCGGGCCGCAACGATTGCAGCGCCACCTGCATCCGGTAAGGGAACGAATTGTCCGGCGTGCTGTAACTGGGGCCGCCGCCAGATCCACTGATGTCCCCAACCGTGGATCCCGATCCGATCGCCAAAATGTCCAAACTATTTTTGGTCGTCAGCGCGGTGGCGGCATTTGTCAGCGAGGCGGAGGGCGTCATCAGGTCGGGAGGCATTTCACATGCTAAATCTGTTCCGGCCTGCGAGCGGGCGGGATGCACAGCGACCAAAAACAGGAAACCGAAGCAAAAAAGAAACCTTGGCATACAGTCAACCGGTATCAGGCTGGGCGGATGCGGGCAAGAGAGCAGTTGAACGCGACGGCGTGGCTTTTGGCCCATCTTTTGTCCGATACCACGCTGCCAGTGCCGCGACGCCCACCAAACCGACAGCACCGAACCCATTGATCGCCCCCTGCATAAGCACCCGGTCATCATATTCCAAACCAAGCCGGGCAATAAAACCGAACACGATCCCCGAACAAAACACCGGCAGCGAATTCTGCCCGATCAGCAGCAGCGGCGCCGCCCAGCGTGACCGCAGCCATGGCTGGTCAAACCGAACCAGCCGGACGCACAGCCAGGTCAGCGCCAGGATCGACGCCAGGCGAAACGGGTAAAGGCCGGTCTTGTCCTCGATAACGAGGTAATGAAACACCGCTGAATGGGAAACCCAGTCCAGCCGGCGCGGCTGCGCCTCGATCACCAGTGTCACCACCACGCCCAGGACAACGATCGCCGCCGCGATCGCATCGAACGGCCACCGGCGGGATGGACGACGCATGGGGGCACACGCCAGCAGAACGCCGATGATAAACAGAAACTGCCAGGCCAACGGATCGAAGAACCAACCATCGCCGCCCCAGGCGCTAAAATTC
>JAYUEJ010000458.1:0-4928 GCA_043739265.1 Rhodopila sp.
TTCCCGCAGGCGCGAGTGGCCGTAGCCGCCGATAACCAACAAATCGGCGCTAACGTCGGCAGCGTAACTGAGCAGGACGTCGGGCGCCGAAATGCCATCCATGACCGTCCGAGTGGCCTGGGCACTGATCCCATGGCGGGCGAGATGCATGGCGATGTCGGCGCCGGTCCGTTCGTCGGACGCCGGCTTTCGGCCTGTCGCGGTCGCCTCCAGAATGACCACAGAATCGGCTTTCGCCAGCAGCGGAATGGCGTCGTTCACCGCGCGCGCCGATTCACGGGTGTTGTTCCAGCCGACGAGAACCTTGGTGCCTAACGTATCGAAGTGGCCAACATAGGGGATCACCAGGATCGGGCGGCCCGAGGTCATCAAAATATCTTCGATCAGTTGCCGGCCCGCCGGCGGTGGCGGGTGGTCCGGGTCGATCTGGCCGAGAATAATCAGATCAGCGTGCCGTGCCACATAAACCGCGGTTTCGCTCAGTTTGCCGCTGGCCACCCGCCAGTCGCCGGCAACGCCGCTGAACCGAAGCCGATCCCGGAATGCAGCCTCCATCCGTTCGGCCTGTTCGGCCGCATGGCCGCCCGCTTCCGGATCATCAACCGGACGCACGGCACTCCAGTTCAGAAATTGAGATGCAGGCACGGTGTCCATCTGGGGATCAACGGCGGCGGCGGTGGCCGCTGGCCGCGCCGGCATCAACAGGTCCAGGGCGCACACACCGGTGAGGTAGGCGTCATGCTGCCGGGCGAGTGCAATGGCGATGTCCAGCCGCCGCTCACTTGTTGCAGAGTCGTCAAGCAAGACTACGATATCCCGCAAAGCTGGCATCGTGCGATCCTCCTTGCAGCGATTCTCGGCTGCCTGAAAAGATCATGTGGGTAGGTGTTCAGGTGTTTTGAAGGCCGGCAGTTCGAGTTGTTGATTTGGCGGGACGCCCGGGCTGCCCGTTGCGCCGTGGTCCACCCGGCGCCGGCCGCCGTTCGGCTCGCTTTCCGACCGGGCCGCATCCAACCCGTCACCCCCCAAACACCCAAACACAAACCAATACGCAAAGATGGTTGCCGAAACACCCCACCCCCATGTAGGGTGCGCCACAGCCTTGGGAACACAGCATGAACGACCTGTTCGGACCCGGGTCCGAAAAATCCGCCGCCAAACCGCCCGGCAAACCGCCTGCCAAGCCGGTTAAGGCCGATCTGGACAAGCGCTTGCCGCTGCCCGTACGCGACGACTCGGACTACTCCGCCAAGGACATCGAGGTCCTGGAAGGGCTCGAACCCGTCCGCAAACGTCCCGGCATGTATATCGGCGGCACCGACGAAGCCGCGCTGCACCATTTGGCGGCCGAAATCCTCGACAACGCGATGGATGAGGCGGTCGCCGGCCACGCCAGCTTCATCGAGGTTTCGCTGGAAGACGGCAACTGGCTGACGATGCGCGACAACGGCCGCGGCATCCCGGTCGATCCGCATCCCAAATTCAAGAACCTGAGCGCCCTGGAAGTGATCCTGACCACCCTGCATTCCGGCGGCAAATTCGGCGGCAAGGCGTACGCCACGTCCGGCGGCCTGCACGGCGTCGGCAGTTCGGTAGTGAACGCGCTGTCCGAACATATGGAGGTCGAGGTCGCCCGCGACCGCATCCTGTGGAAACAGTCTTACGCCAAGGGCAAGCCCACAACGAAGCTGGTCAACGCCGGACCGGTGCACAACCGGCGCGGCACCACCATCCGCTTCAAACCCGACACCGAGATTTTCGGCGCCCTGGCGTTCGTCCCAAGCCGGCTGTATCGCCTGTGCCGCTCGAAAGCCTACCTGTTCCGCGGCGTCGAAATCCGCTGGAACTGCGCCCCGGCACTGCTGAAAGGCGGCAAGGACGATGTCCCGGCCGAAGCCGTGCTGCATTTTCCCGGCGGCCTCCGCGATAGTCTCGCCGACGACATCGGTGAACTCGCAAAGGTCCTGCCGCAGATTTGGGCCGGTGAGGCGGCGCTTCCGGGCGAATCCACCGGCAAGGTCGAATGGGCGGTCGTCTGGCTGGAGCAGGGGGAGGGGTTCCTGCACTCCTACTGCAACACCGTGCCCACGGCGCAGGGTGGCACGCATGAGGCCGGCTTTCGCGCCGCATTGGTAAAGGGCCTGCGCGCATGGGGCGATCATCGCGGCAACAAGCGCGCGGCGCAGATCACGGCGGACGATGTACTTGATCCGGTGGCGGCGAAACTGTCGCTGTTCTTGCGCGATCCGCATTTTCAGGGCCAGACCAAGGAAAAGCTGACCAGCGTCGAGGCCTCCCGGCTCGTCGAGGGCGCGCTGCGCGACCGGTTCGATCATTTCCTGGCGGGCGATCCGGCCTCGGCCGACAATCTGCTGTCGTTCGTGATCGAACGCGCCGAGGACCGCATCCGCCGCAAGGAAACCAAAGACACCGCTCGGAAATCCCCCACGCGCCGCCTGCGGCTGCCCGGCAAGCTGACCGACTGCACCAGGGAAAACGCCGCGGAGACAGAGATTTTCCTGGTGGAGGGTGACTCCGCGGGCGGGTCGGCCAAGCAGGCGCGCAACCGGGAAACTCAGGCGGTGCTGCCGCTAAGGGGCAAAATCCTGAACGTCGCCAGCGCATCCGCCGACAAGCTGCGACAAAACCAGGAGCTGAAGGACCTGATCGAGGCGCTGGGCTGCGGCGTCGGCGACCGGTTTGACCGAGCGAAGCTGCGCTACGGCCGCGTCATCATCATGACGGACGCCGATGTCGATGGCGCGCACATCGCGTCGTTGCTGATGACGTTCTTCTACAAGGAACTGCCGGAGCTGGTGCGGCATGGCCACATCTACCTGGCTCAACCGCCGCTGTACCGCCTGACCCAGGGGGCGCGGTCGATCTACGCGATGAACGACGCGGATCGTGAGCAGAAGATGCGGCGGGCGTTCAAGGCTGGCACCAAGGTCGAAGTCAGCCGCTTCAAAGGCCTGGGCGAGATGCCGCCGGCGCAGTTGAAGGAAACCACGATGGACCCGACCAAGCGCACTCTGCTGAAAGTGATGGCGGTGCCGGAGATGCGGGCGGAGACCAACGATCTGGTGGAAAGCCTGATGGGGCGGCGGCCGGAGCTGCGGTTCGCGTTCATTCAGGAACGGGCGAAAACGGTGGAAGAGGTGGATGTTTAAAGGCGTCTTGCATCCGGGACGTGGACGGCTCGGTTTAGCGTGGCCACAGGTGTTGCGACATAGGTCGCTCGCCACACAAACCAAAGGCACCCTTTCAGGTGCCTTGGCTAACGTCTCCCTCGCGGGCAACGGACTCCCTTGCGGGGCCGCTCTCAACAAGTAAGGCGCAACGGCTCAGATTTCAACCGGAAACAGAACCGGAATCCATTTCAATAACCGCTCGAGAACCTGGTTGAAGTCCGCCGCGGGCAGAATCGGGATTTTACTGGCAAATTGAGAGAAGCGGCTGGGTGCGACCGTTGAGGGTTGATTGCAAATCGCCCACGAAGTCACGCCCTGAATCTGCAGCCCAAGCTTGTATGCTCATGGATCGGTCTCATCATGCGGCACCGTCGATAGCGGCACGACAAGGCAAGGGCCAGATAGCGAGTTTTTATATGATACAACGATAACAGGCCGGGTTTTCCACATCTCCGGCAATTGGGCGTCCTGCCAGAAGTCGCACCAATAGATTTGCCGTATCTTGGGGGCAGCTCTGATCCGAGGTTGAACGCGCGGTGGCCTCTGGTGGTCCGTTGTCATGACACCGGTATAGCCAGTGGTCCGGAGCGGGGGAGTACTGCGATCATTGGATTTTTATTGCATGATCTGGTATAAAATTACAACCTTGAGCTGTAAAATGAAAATATTTTCTACCCGGGGCGCCGATCCGGCGCCAACGTCCGGTACCGCCGGCTACTGTTGACCAGATGCGCCCGCATCGCCGCCTGTGCCCGTTCAACCGACCCCGCATCGATCGCCGCGACGATCACCCGATGCTCCTCTTGAAACGTCATCAGATACGTCCGCAAATTCAACGCCCGGATCCGTACGCTCGCGCGGGGAATGATGAACCGCCCGAGGAAATCCAGGAACCGCCGGAACTGCGGATTGCCCGTCGCATCTGTAATGACCGCGTGAAACGCGAAGTCCTCGGCCACCGCCGGCTCCCCGCGTTCGATCGCCGCGTCGATCGCGTCCAACGCAGCGTGGATCGTACGACGCTGCGCCTTGGTCGCCCGCTCCGCCGCCAGCCCGGCCGCTTCGGTTTCGACCGCCGTGCGCAGTTCCATGATGTGCAGCGCATCCGCCAGCGACGCGGCCTGTCCGGGTTCGATCCGAAATAGCGCCTGCGCCGGCTGTTCCGCCACGAATGATCCGACGCCCTGACGCGTCGCCACCAACCCTTCCGCCCGCAACGCCGCCACCGCTTCGCGGATCACCGTTCGGCTGACCCCCATCGCGTCCATCATCCCCTGTTCGGTCGGCAACCGACACCCCGGCATCAACCGGCCGGACGCGATATCGGCGGCGATGCGCTGGCCAATCGCCGCCACCAGGCCGCGTGCCGAGCCGATCGGTGTTAGCGATGAAAGGATTTTTTCGGACCCTGCCGCCATGCCAATAGTGTGCCATTGCATCCCTGTTGTCAGTCATCGTATGACTGACAACAGGTTCAGGCAAGCCGGTATCGAAGCATCCGGCACGGGAGGACAACACATGGTCGGTAAACGTCAGCTCATGCGGCTCGCCGCGGCAGGGGCCATAGCCGGCCTCATCCAACCGGCCTCGGCGCAGGCGAAGATGATCTTCAAGGCGTCGGACGTTCACCCCGCCGGATACCCGACCGTCGCGGCGGTCGAAGAAATGGGCACGGCCCTCGACAAGGCCACCAACGGCCGCCTGTCCGTCCAAATGTATGCCTCCATGCAACTCGGT
>JAYUEJ010000459.1:0-4926 GCA_043739265.1 Rhodopila sp.
CGTTTCCCGGCAGCACGCGGAACGGAGCGGTCGATCGGACCGCCCTGCGCCACGCCGTCCTGGGCAACCGCGATGCCCTGAGCGTGCTGGAACACATCCTGCACCCCATGGTCGAAGCCGAGGAACGCGCCAGCGTCGCCCGCGCCAGACGCACCGGCAAACGTGCCGTGGTGCTGGACATTCCCCTGTTGTTCGAAACCAGGGGCGACAAACGGGTCGATACCATCGTCGTCGTGTCCGCCCCGCGCGCGATCCAGATCCACCGCGTCAGCCTGCGCCGGCGCATGAGCAAGGCCGACGTGGAAGCCATCATCGCCCGCCAAATGCCAGACCAGGATAAACGCCGCCGCGCCGATCTGGTGGTCAAAACAGGCCTGTCGCGCAATCACACCTTGCGAATCCTGACCCGCTTCATCCAGACACTGCACGCATGATCCGCTCCATACTGTTCGACACCGAGACAACCGGCCTGGACCCGCTGAACGGCGACCGCGTGATCGAGGTCGCGGCGCTGGAATTGCTCAACGATCTGCCCACCGGCAAGCATTTCCATGCACTGATAGACCCCCAGCGCGACATCCCGTCGGACGCCACGCGCATCCACGGCATCAGCAACGGCGATCTTGCCGGCAAGCCGAGATTCGCCGCGATCGCACAGCCGCTGCTGGATTTTTTCGCCGACAGCAAGCTGATCGCCCACAACGCGCCGTTCGATTTCGGCTTCCTGGACATGGAATTCGGCCGTGCCGATCTGCCTCGGCTAGAGCGCGCCCGCATGATCGATTCGCTGGCACTGGCAAAAATCCGCTTTCCGGGCATGCCCAACAGCCTGGACGCGCTCTGCCGCCGTTTCTCCATCGATCTGTCGGCGCGCACCACCCACAACGCGCTGCTCGACTGCAAACTGCTGGCCGAGGTCTATGTCGAACTGACCGGCGGCCGTCAGCGCGGCCTGTCGCTGGCGGCGCAGGATGGGCGTGGACCGGTGACAGTCTATACGCACTCCGGCCCGAGGACGCCGCACCCGATTGAGCCGACAGAGGCGGAACTGGCCGCGCACGCGGCGTTCCTGTCGCGGATCAAGGACCCGGTCTGGCTGTTGCCGTAACCGAGGGCGACAGCAGTTCTCATTTTAGACGCCCGCCCTTGCCCCATCCGTCATTGTCGGTCTTGCGCCGGCCATCTCCGCACGACCGGCCAGGTGTGGATGGCCGGGAAAGGCCATACCATGACAATATAGCAATGAAATCCGGTCAAAGTGAGAATTGCTGCCCCAATGCCACGGTCGTTGACGACCCGGCAATCGTAGTCGAAGTCCAAGACCCGGAATATACTCTGTTCACCACCAGGCGACCCTCAGGAACCAACGCGGGCGGATTGAACTGCCCGCGTCTCCTGCGCCGCCGCGTCACCAGTGCCAAAGCCGAGGTTGCTACAACAGCTTGTCCAAAGTGATCGGCAGCGTCCGAATCCGAACCCCCGTCGCATGCCACACCGCGTTTGCCACCGCCCCCGCGGTGCCGGTGATGCCGATTTCACCGACGCCCTTGATGCCCAACGGGTTGACGTGCGGATCGTCCTCGACAACCAGGATCGTCTCCATGAAGGGCACATCGGCGTTGACCGGAATGTGGTATTCGCCAAGGTTGCCGTTCATCGGCCGCCCCGTCCTTGCGTCCAGCACCGCCTGCTCCAGCAGTGCAAACGACACGCCCCACAGCATGCCCCCGAGATACTGGCTGCGCACCATCCGCGGGTTGATGATGCGGCCCGCGGCGAATGCACCCACCAGCCTCGTGACCCGGATCTGCCCGAGGTCAGGATCCACCTTCACCTCGGCGAACACCGCGCCGTGGGCGTGCATGGCATAGTGTTCCCGCGCCGCCGCGTCAGCCGCGCCTTGGCCGCTGCACTCGATTTCGGTGCGCCCGTCCCGCCGCAGGATATCGGCATAGGCCTCGCCACAGGTTTCATCGTCGCGGCGGATCAGCCTACCGTTGCGCGCAATGACGCCGGCATTGCCCGCGCCGAACAGCGGTGAGTTCTGGTCGCTGGTGGCGATCTCCGTAAGTTGCCGGATCACGTTGGCCCCGGCGTTGTGGATTGCCGCCCCGGCGGTGGCCGTTTGCGACGATCCACCGGCGATCCCGGCATTGGGCAGATCGGACGAACCCATGCGCAACGCGACCCTGTCCAGATCCAGGCCGAGACCATCCGCCGCGATCTGGGCAAGCGCAGTCCAGGCGCCCTGCCCCATGTCGTGCGCGCCGATCTCCACCACCGCGCCGCCGTCGGCATGCAGCACCGCTCGCGCTTCGGCCTGCATCATGTTGGCGGGGTAGGTCGCGGTCCCGATACCCCAGCCCACCAGCAGACCGTCCGCATCGCGCATCTGCCGGGGCGCCAAAATCCGCGACGCCCAGCCGAAACGGTCCGCACCCTGCCGGTAGCAATCGCGCAAGGCCTTGGAGGAGAACGCTTTGCCCGACATCGGCTCCACCTCGGCGTAGTTCGCCAGCCGGAACGCCAGCGGGTCCATGCCGCAGGCGTGCGCCATCTCGTCGATCGCACTCTCCAGCGCGACGCTGCCCGAGGCCTCGCCCGGCGCCCGCATGAAGATGGGCGTGCCGGTGTCCAGCCTGACCGCCTCATGGGTCGTTGCCAGCGCCGGAGTCGCGTACAACGTGCGCGACACCCCGCCGCTGGGCTCGAAGAAATCGTCGAACGTACTGGACGCGGTCAGCGTGTGGTGGTCCAGCGCGGTCAGCCTTCCCGCCGCATCCGCACCCAGCCGTAAGGTTTGCCTTGTCTGCGCGCGATGGCCCACGGGACCAAACATCTGCTCTCGCCGGGTCACCAGCTTCACCGGCCGTCGCAGCATGCGCGCTGCCATGACCCCCAGCACCTGCGGCGCCCACAGCATGCCCTTCGAACCAAAGCCGCCGCCCAGAAAGGGCGACCGGATATGGATCGCGGCAGGATCGATGCCGAACAACCCGGCCAACCGAACCCGGGCCATCGACATGCCCTGGCTGGGGGTATCGACGATCAGTTGGTCGCCGTCCCACTGTGCGATAATCGCGTGGGGCTCCATCGCATTGTGGTATTGCGCCGGGGTCTCGTACACCGCCTCTATCCGCCGGTCGGCGGCGTTCAGGCCGGCGTTCACGTCACCCTTGCCGGCGCGTGGCGGGTCCCCCGAACCGACCGCCCCGGGTTCGAACGGTTCGGCGGCATCAAGGCCGATGCGGGCGGGTTCGGTTTCATAGTGTGGAGACAGCAGCGCGGCGCCTTCGGTGGCGGCCTCCAGGGTTTCGGCGATCACCACCGCGATGGGCTGGTTGGCATAGCGCACCCGGTCGTCCTGCAGCAGGTCCAGTTTGAAGGTGAAGGGTTCGTCGGCCTGATCGGGATGGCGCGACAATTTGGGCGCGTTGGCCGATGTCATGACCTCAATGACGCCGGGATGCGCTTTGGCCTTCGTCGTGTCCATCACGGTGATGCGCCCCCTGGCGACGGTGCTGGTCGCCATCACGGCGAACAGCATGCCGGCGGGATGGTGGTCGGCCGCATACCGCGCCGCCCCCGTCACTTTCAACCGTCCCTCCCGGCGGGTCAGTGGCTGGCCGATGGAGGAGCCGTGGCGCATATGGGTGGAGGTGTCAGACATGAGCTATGGCCCCCTGGTTCTGTGCGAATGCGGATGCTGGCAGCGCCGGTATGCGGTGCGGCGTGCCGGCGGCGGCGAGCGACAGGGTTCGGACCACGATGCGGCGGGCGAGTTCGATCTTGAACGCGTTGTTACCCGACGGCTTCGCATCCGCCAGTGCCGCGTCGGCTGCCTTGCGGAACCCCGCCTGGTCCGGTTTCTGCCCGGCCAGCAGCCGTTCCGCTGCATGCGCGCGCCATGGCTTCATCGCCACGCCGCCAAGGGCGATCCGGGCCTCGGCGATGGTGTCTCCATCCATCCGCAGTCCGGCAGCGGCCGACACCACCGCGAAGGCGTATGAGGTGCGGTCGCGGACTTTGATGTAGCGCGCATGGGCGGCGAACGCGGCGGCATCGGCCGGCAGGCGAACGGCGACGATAAGCTCGTGCGGTTCCAGCACGGTCTCGCGCCGCGGGGTGTCGCCGGGCAGGAGGTGAAAATCCTCCAGCTTCACCTCGCGACGGCCGGCTTTGCCTTCGATTTCCACGATCGCGCCGAACGCGGCAAGCGGCACGCAGAAATCCGACGGGTGGGTGGCGATGCAGTGGTCGCTGAACCCAAGCACCGCATGCAACCGGGTTTCGCCGCCGCGCGCGTCGCATCCGGCGCCGGGCTGGCGTTTGTTGCAGGCGCTGGCGGTGTCGTAAAAATACTGGCACCGCGTGCGCTGCATCAGGTTGCCGCCCGTCGTGGCGGCGTTGCGAAGTTGAGCCGACGCGCCCGACAGCAAGGCTTCGGCCACGGCCGGGTAGCGGCGCGCGAAGTCGGCGTCGTGGGCGAGGTCGCTGTTGCGGACCATTGCGCCGATCCTGACGCTGCCGTCGGGCCGGGTTTCGATCGCGCCGAGGCCCGGCAGCCGAGTGATGTCAACAACGATCGCCGGCTGGATGATGCGGCCTTTCATCAGATCGATCAGGTTGGTGCCTGCCGCGAGATAGGCGGCGCCGGCCTCGGCCGCGGCGGCGACGGCTTCGGTAGTGGTGCCGGGGCGGCGATAGTCGAAGCGGTTCATGCGGCTACTCCGGGTTCGCGACGAGCCACCTGATACAGGCGACGCTGGGCATCGAGCACCGCCTCGGTGATGCCGGCATAGGCACCACAGCGGCATAGGTTGCCGCTCATGGCTTCGCGCACTCGTTCGGGGTCGTCGCCGGCTTGCGCTTCGCGGATCAATCCGATCGCGCTCATGATCTGGCCGGGGGTGCAGAAGCCGCACT
>JAYUEJ010000460.1:0-4924 GCA_043739265.1 Rhodopila sp.
TATCGACGAACACGTCGCCCGGCAGCCCGCCGGACGAATTCGGGATCACCTGCACGCGCTTGCCGAGCGTCCGCTGCATGCTGCCGACGGTCCAACGCACCCAGGGATGACCGGGGTCGGTACGGCTGGCCGCCATGCGAACGTAGCTGTTTTCAACAGCGACTTCCGGGAAGCCGTGGTCATCCAGATGGCGGCGCAGCGCGGCGTCGAACCCCGCCGGATCGCTATCGACCGTGTAACGGATCTGACAATGCGCCCGCGCATTCGGGGCCACCGCGTTGACCGGATTTTCCGGCCGGCCAGAGAGCATCGACAGCACGATAAAACTGGTCCAGCCATAGATTTTCTCGGCCGCGGTCAGACCGGGTTCGCCCCAGCCGGGATCAATGGACGCCGACTCCCCGCCGCCGCCCACCTCGCAGCCGTCCAACACCGCGCGCACCGCCTGCGACACGCCACTCCCACCGGGGCCTGACCCTGGTGTCAGAGGCAGCCAGTGGCGCACCTGGATTTTGCCGTGCCGGTCCATGATGCAGGCGATCGCATGGCTCAGGACCACCGCCGGGTCCGTCGTCAGTCCGCCCCAATGGCCCGAATGGACGCCGCCCGGCCGCAAATCCACGACAAGATCGAAATGATACGTACCCCGGGTGCCGGTGGCGATGGTCGGGACCTCCGGCATGACGCGCGGACCGTCGCTGGCGATCAGCACATCCGCCGCCAGCCGGTCGGCCTGCGCGGCGACAAAGGCGCGCAGGCCGATGGAACCGCGTTCCTCGCTGGTTTCCAGGATCAATTTCAGGTTGAATCCCAACCGGCCGCCACGCTCGGTCAGCACGGCTTCCAACGCGGTCAGGTTCAGCGCGTGCTGGCCTTTGTTGTCGGCGGTGCCCCGCCCGTACCAATGGTCGCCTTCCTCGGTCAGAACCCAGGGAGACAGGCCCTCCCGCCACTGCTCGTCCAGACCGCGCACCGTGTCGCCGTGGCCGTAGGTCAGCACGGTTGGCCGGTCGGCCCCTTCCAGCCGTTCGGCGAACAGGATCGGGCCGAAGCCGGCGACCGGGTTGGCATGGATTTCGACCGTGAATCCCATGCGTTCGAGCCAGGGTCGCATGGCCTCGGCCAAATACCGCTGCACGTCGGGTTCATGTTTCGGATCCTGCGACGTGCTGGGGATCGCCACCAAAGCCGCGAGATGGTCGCGAAACCCGTTGGTGTCGAACAGATTCAATGCGCGCGCCAAGGCGCTGTCCCGCGATGCCATGTCAGAGTCCCGTGCTGTTGCCGCCACGGTGCCAGAGTCAGGCGGGCACTTCCAGGGCCGAGACTCCGGCGCATCGCGATCAAACGCGGGCGATCCGCGGCAGCACCGTCCACAGATGTATGCCGGCCTGGCGCAGGGGAGTCAGCTCCATCGCAAGCTCCGCGACATCCGGCCAGGGCAGAATGACAATGTCGTCCGGCGGGTCCGCCATCAAAACCTCCAGCGTCACGATCGGGATGCGGCAGCCGGGCATCAACCGGCCGTCTTTGGCGGGATCGGGATCGGCAACGTAGGCGATTTCGTTTGTGGTCATGTCGCAACAATTCAGCAGCGTGCTGCCGCGCGGCGCCGCGCCATAGGCGGCAACGCGGCGTCCGGCCGCTGTTCGTGTGCGCAGAAAACTTCGGATATCCTCGCGCGCCACGGCCACCCGTTCGCCAAAGCCGGAGTAAAAATCCCGCCGGTCCAGTTCGGCGAAGCATTCGGCCGACCGCATCGCCTTCAGGCTCGACCGAGCGACGTAGGGTCCAACCGCATGGCACGCGTGAATGCGGATGGAGCCGCCCTGATCCGGCACAGCTTCGGCGTCGAACACCCGCAGGCCGACGGCGCGCAGCACATGTTCCAGCACCCGCAGCGACATATAGGTGTAGGCATCGTGCCGGAATGCGTCGAACTGCAGTTTCTGCATCACCGACAGCAGATGCGGCACCTGCAACCCGAGAACCCCGTTCGGCCGCAGCAGGCTGGCCAGTCCGGCGGCGAAATCGAACAGATCCGGCGCGTGCTGCAGCACGTCCTTCGCCACCACGAAATCGGCTCGGCCCTGCCGCACCGCGACCTGCATCGCCGTTTCGGTGTTGAAGGCCGGTGCCGGCGGTATCTCCAGCACCGGAATGCCGGCTGCCTGGAAGTGCCGCGACAGGGTGTCGCCGGTGCCGCCGACCTGGATCACCAGCGAATCCTCGTTCAGCCGAAGCCGTTTCCGCATGGTTTCGGCGTAGCGGCTGATTCGGGGCCGGCTGGCCGCCAGACGCGAGGACACGAACGGAGCGGCGACCCATTCGGGCGGGGCGACATCGTCCACCTGAACCAAAGTACAGGTGTCGCACTGCCGAACGTGCAGCCGGTACGGCGTGTCGTCGTTCGCGCCGGCCGCGAGGGTGCGGTTCGCCAGCGGCAAGGGACCGAGGTCGAGCAGCGTTCGGTGCAGCCGAGCGCCGCACAGGCGGCAGGGCGGTTCGGTCGCGGTGGGCGCGGAAAGGCGCGATACGGCACGTTCGATCTGTTGGGTCACGGTCGCGGACAGGCCTTTCCCGTATCGGGTGAGCCAGGAAATGGTCCGTTCTGTCCACAGGGCCTGACGCGGTCGCGTTTTTCGCTGCCAGGATCATAACAGGCGAATAGTAAACGAAAGGTTTCTAACGCGCGAAAATTCGCGGCGTGCCGATCGGGTGCAGATCGGCGGTCCAGGCGGCCGTTGTCTGGGGCAATGCGATGCCGTGATGCAACAGGGCAGGGGCCAACAGCGCGTTGGGATGGAGGCTGGCCATGGCCAATGCGGTCGCGGCATCGGCCATAGACCAGGCGACGATGTTGCGCACCGCCTGATCCAGGCACAGCGCGGACCCGGCCAGCGTCGTCGTGCCGGGAAGTCGCACCGAACCGTCCGGCGTGTGCTCGATCGTCAGGCCGGCGAACGGATACAGGCCCGGCGGTGCGGCGGCGGCGGCCGTGGCGTCGGTGACCAGGATCGACCGGGCCGGCGTCTTGGCTCGGAGCAGTATTTTCAGCACCTCGTGCGGGATGTGGATGCCGTCGGCGATGAAGCTGGCGTAAAGCGAGTCAGCGGCCAATTGCGCCATCAGCGGGTTGAGGAATTTCGGCTGCGGCTGCGGCAGCGCGTTGCCGAGATGGGTGCTGAGGGTCACGCCGGCCGCCGCGGCCTGTGCGGTGGCGGCGTGGTCGGCGGCGGTGTGGCCCATGGCGACGACCATGAAGCTGGCCCGAGCCCATTCGATCAGCTTCATGGCGCCCGGCCGTTCGGGGGCCAGCGTCAGCAGCAGGACCGGGCGGCGGAGGTTCCGCGTCAGGCGGTCGAGGACGGCCGGGTCGGGGGCGATCATCTCGGCTGGCTTGTGGCAACCGGCGTAGCCCGGCGCCGGGTTGAGGAACGGACCCTCCAGGTGGAAGCCGGGGACCATCAGCGGACCGAACCGGCTGGACGCGACGGCGGCGTCGAGGGCGGTGAGGCGGGCGGCTAACGTGGCTTCGCCGGCGGTGATCAGGGTGGGCAGGCAGGTGGTGACGTTGGCGCGCAGCATGGCTTCGAGCGCGTGATCGAGCGCATCGGCGGTCAGTGCGGCGTCGTTGAAGTCGATGCCGGCATAGCCGTTGACCTGAAGGTCGGTGAGGCCCGGGGTTTGCATCCGGTCGCTGTGGGAGGGCCCGAGGCGGGAGTCAAGCCTGTTGGTTCAGGTCTGACGGTCAAGCCAGGGTTTGTTCCGGCGATCCGGGCGCTAACGGGTTTTCAGGCTGAATGGCACCGATCCGACCCCCGTCAGCAAATGATGGGCGGTGCTGCTGAGCGCGGCTGCCCGGATCGACGCCGCGCGGCGTTCGGCGGGCGGCAGGGTCGGGATGCTGTCGGTGATTTCCCCGGATTCCTTGACCATCGCGATCGCCCACATTTCCTGGTGGCGTTTTTCCGAGGCGGTCGGGGCGATGGCCGGTGTGGGGTTGAAGGCGGCGGGCGGGGCGTCGGTTTGTTTCGGGGATTGCAGGCGGGCCATGGCTTCGGCGGCCAGCATCCGGGCTGCCGCGTCGTCCAGGAACGCGTCGGTTCGCGGCTGGTCGTCGTGTTCGGCGATCGCCTCCGGGGCGGCGGGTTCCGGGTCCGGCGCCGTGGCATACGGCTTCGGGTTGTCGCCGAAGCATGCGCTGCGTGCGCGCCGGTTCTGTTCGGCGGAGCGGGTGCAGGCGATGGCATTGCCGCGCAGGCGCAGCGTCATGGACAAAGAGAGGTCATCGGCCATCGACAGGCTGAGCGACCCCAGGGCCGCGAGGCCGTAGCCGATGATCTGCGCGATGGCGATCAGGTCGGCGAGGTTTTGGGCGCGGTAGGCGTTGATTGTCTCGATCGCCGCCAAGCGGGCCAGGGTGACGTCGCCGCCGGTGACGCCGAGGAACATCGGCGCGAGCAGGGTGGCGATAAGGTTCATGAGGATGTCGGCTTGGTGTGGGCGCGCGGCGGTTGTTGGTTCGGGGGAGGTGGTGGTTTGTGTCATGCCGGGCGCCCTGGATGAAATGCGCGGGACTTTTAGCTTAGGTGGTGGGATTTGTCAAGAAACATTTCCTAGATATTTTTAGGTATGACGGGTGTGCGCCCTTTCTGAGCCCGGGGGCGACAGCCCAGGCTGTCTGGGATTGCAAGGGGCGCTTGCCCCTTGCAATCCCAGACAGTTTGATGCCGTGGCTTCCCTACCGATTTCCCTGTGGTAGGATCACGGGCGGCGAAAACTCAATCCCGGCGCGGCCGTGGCTTCCCTACCGATTTCCCTGTGGTAGGATGGGGTCGGGATCAGGGCCATTGGCAACAGCGCCGTGGCTTCCCTACCGATTTCCCTGTGGTAGGATGTGACCGGCGACGCGCCATAGATC
>JAYUEJ010000461.1:0-14778 GCA_043739265.1 Rhodopila sp.
GTACCTCCCCGGGGCTGGGGAAGCACCGATGTAGCGATGACCTCCACGCACGACCTTCCCACCGTCGCCGGTTGGTGGAGGGGCAACGACATCGACGTCCGGCACCAGCTCGGGCGCTTGGGTGACGGCGTCGATCCCGACACCATGCATCGGGAGCGCGAACAGGACCGGCCGCGGCTGTGGACTGCGTTCGTGCGCGAGCATGTGGGTGAAGGGGCTGTTCCGGGGCCGGAAGAAACCGATCGTGTCGTCGATGCCGCCGTGCGGTTTATCGCGAAGACCGAAGTGCCGTTGTCGCTGATCCCGCTTGAAGATCTGCTGGGACAGGTTGAACAACCGAACCTGCCCGGAACGATAACGGAGCATCCAAATTGGCGCCGCCGCTTGCCGGTGGCCGCCGATGCGGTGTTGGAGCAAGCCGCCGTGGCCCGCCGGATCGATTTCGTCGCGACGGAGAGGCCAAGGCAGTGACCCCGCGTGCCACCATGCGTTTGCAACTGCATAAGGGCTTCACCTTCGCGGACGCCGCTGGGTTGGTGCCTTATCTGGTCGATCTGGGCATCAGCCATGTGTATTCTTCACCGATCCTGTCGGCGCGGGCGGGATCGGTCCATGGTTATGATGTTGTTGATCCGACCTCTGTTAATCATGAGTTGGGCGGAGAGGCCGGGCTGCGCGCGTTTGTTTCGGTTCTGCGGGCAGCCGGTCTGGGGCTGATCGTCGATATCGTGCCGAACCACATGGCGGTGGGCGGGGCCGACAATCCCTGGTGGACCGATCTTTTACGGTATGGACGCGCAAGCCGGTACGCCGACTTCTTCGACGTGGACTGGAATACGGAGGACCAGGGGTTGCAGGGTAAGGTTCTGGCTCCATTTCTGGGCCAGTCCTATCAGGCGGCACTTGACGCCGGAGACATCCGGCTGGCGCAGACCCCACTGGGGGAGCCGGTGATCCGGTATTTCGACAATGAGTTCCCGATCGATCCGATCGATTATGCCGATATTTGTGAAACCGGCACTGAATCATTCGATCCCGAAACGCACGATGGGCGCGGACATCTCCATAGGCTTCTGGAGCGGCAGCATTATCGCCTCGCCTGGTGGGCGTTGGCGGGGGACCAAATTAACTGGCGTCGGTTTTTCGACATCAACGGGCTGGCCGGACTGCGGATCGAAGAGCCGGCGGTGTTCGAGGAAACCCACGCGACGTTGTTCCGCCTTTATGCCGACGGGCTAATCGACGGCTTTCGGGTGGATCATGTCGATGGCCTGTCCGATCCGCCCGGTTACTGTCGCCGTCTGCGCCAACGGTTGGAGGAGCTGGCGCCGGACAAACGTGCCTATCTGGTGATCGAGAAAATTCTCGGCGTCGGCGAATCGTTGCCAAACGATTGGGGTGTCGATGGAACCAGCGGCTATGACTTCATGAACGACATCAGCGCGCTGCAACATGACGCATCCAGCACAGTGGCGCTCGGGCGCCTGTGGCATGACCTGGCACGACGGCCCGAAGTGTTCGAGGATGAAGAAATCGCCGCACGTGCGGAGATTTTGCAGATCGGTTTCAGTGCTCAACTGAATGCGGTGACGGCTGCGTTGCATCGTGTCGCCCGCTCGGATCATGGCACACGCGAACTGTCGGCTGCCGCGATCCGGGAGGGGCTGATAAAGCTGCTGTCGCACTTCCGGGTGTATCGTTGTTACGATGCAGGATCAAAGCGATCGGCAATCGATGCGGCGGCATTCGGCAGGGCGTTAACGGCCGCGAAACACGCATCTCCGGTATCGTCGCATGCCGTGCTGGATCATTTGGACCGCTGGCTGGGGGGGGAACCGGGCGATAAGGTGGCGGCGACGCGGTTCCAGCAACTGTCCGCGCCGGTCGCCGCGAAAGCGGTGGAGGACACGGCATTCTATCGCTACGGCCGATTGTTATCCCGCAACGATGTTGGTTTCGATGCGGCGCGTTTGGGTGCGTCGGTGGCGGATTTTCATCGTGCCTGCGCCGATCGTTTGGCCAATTTTCCGGATGCCATGTTGGCGACCGCCACTCACGACCACAAGCGCGGCGAAGACCTTCGGGCGCGCCTGGCGGTCATCAGCGAAATTCCGGACGAATGGGCCGCTTTTTTGGGTAAATGCCGAGCGCTTGAGGGCGCGCGACCGGATTCGGCTGATGCGATCATGTTGTATCAGATGGTGGTCGGAGCGTGGCCACCGCACCTGACTCTTTTTGACGAAGCGGACTTGCATGCGTTTACCGAAAGGTTGGCCGGTTGGCAGGAAAAGGCACTGCGGGAAGCCAAATTGCGCACAAGCTGGCTGGCCCCCGACGAAAAATACGAGAGTAAAGCCCAGGACTTCCTGCTGGACCTGCTGTCTCTCCACGGCGACTTCCTGCCGCTCGCTCGATCTTTTGTCGATATGATCGCCCGAGCGGGAGCGGTGAACGGGCTGGTGCAGGCGGTGTTGAAAATGACCGTCCCCGGCATGCCGGATTTTTTTCAGGGCTCGGAATTTTGGGATTTCAGCCTGGTTGATCCGGACAACCGCCGGGCGGTGGATTACGACATGCGCCGCGCTGCGCTCGCGGATCATTCCCCCTGGGCGGATCGCCTGCGAACATGGCGCGACGGGCGGATCAAGCAGGCGGTGATACAGGCAATACTGGGGCTTCGGCGGCAGGTGCCGGACCTGTTCGCGCGCGGTGACTACACGCCGTTGAAGGTGAATGGCGCGCTGGGCGAACGCGTTGTCGCGTTCACGCGTAAACACGGCGAGTCGGTATTGATCGTTGTTGTGCCGCGGCTGGCATATCGCTTGTTGCAGGCGGGGGAGCCTCTCGCTCTCGATCCGGGTCACCTGCAGGATAATGCCGTGTCGCTTCCGGATCATTTACACGGTCGCCAGCTTACGTCGCTTTTCACCGACGGTGAAGCTGTCACCGTTGGTTCGGAGCTTCCGTTTGTGTCGTTGATGGCGGACTTTCCCCTGGCTATATTGTATTCGATAGAGTTTGCGTGATGCTGCACCGCGAAAATAAAACGGAAACGGCTTGTCCGCGTTCCTTTTCCGTCGCCGCTTGGATGGCCTCGCGGCCCAGTCTGAAGGAAGCGGATATCATGTCTAAATCACATGCCTTACTCATGGCTTTTACTTTGATGGCGGTGCCGTTGGGCGTCGCGCTGGCCCAGGGCACGACGACCGGGGGGACGACGACCGGGGGGACAACGACTGGCACCCCCGGCATGACGACCTCGTCCGGTACCATGGACAGCCACTCAGCCGCTAAAATGACCGGCAAATCTTCTGACTCGGCCGCTGCCAATCCGAATATGCCGGGCGCCACCGGAAAGACGGTCGTTCCGGGATCGAACAGCAGCATCGCCGGCGCGGACGGCGTGCATCCAGACCCGAAAGCCGCGGCGACGTCCGCTGGCGGGTCTGGTGGCGGCTCAAAGTAAAGCGATTTGGTCCGCCCGGTCAGCGCGCTTTGACCGGGCGGTTGCCGTGACTGGTTTGCGGGACGCCGCGGTTCAGTGACAAATGAGAATGAACTCCCTGCCATCCATTCGCGGATTTGTGGAAGACGATCGTTGCTCTGCCGGGACGGTCGAACGGCGATCCGTCCGGGGCAAACCCGGTGCTGGTCCAGGGCGCCACTACAACCGCCATACTGCGATCGTCGGAAATCAGGACGTGCGTTTCCGGGATCGTGAAACGAAAATCGTCTGTCTTCGGCCATACGTTGTCCCACTGCGTATTCACCCAGGCTTCCAGGCTGGGGAGAACGTCCTGGTGGGTTCCGAAGGCCAGTACTTCGGGGTGGAACAACGGACGGGCGGACGCGTAATCAACCGAACGGACGTGGGCGGAAAAGGCTTCAAGCCAGGCAAGGAACCACGCTTTTGTTTCGGTATCGGCGTTCGGTAAGCTCATGCCGCTATCTCCTGTGACGATCGCCGGCGGGATCGCCAGTCGCTGGCCAGCGCCATGACAGATGTCATCGCCATGAAAAGCACCGACGTGTAAAATACCCAGCGCGGCAGGTTGTGATCCATGATCCATCCGCCAATCAACGGGCCCACAGTGCCACCGATATTGAAGCCGGTTGTTACGATCCCGAAGACTCGTCCAAAGGCCCCGGGTGGGGAGGCCGCGCGGACCAGCATGTCGCGCGATGGCGAGATCATTCCGGACAGGAATCCGGCCATGCCCATCGCCGCCACCAGCAGGACGGCGCCAAGATCGATGGTTCCGACCAGCAGGATCAGCACGCCGGCGCCGCCAAAACCGAACGCCGCGACGTCGCCATGCCGGCTGGTCCGGTCGGCGATGATACCACCGGCCAGCACGCCGACAGCCGACATGAACAGGAACGCCGACAACGCCAGATTGGCCGATGACAGCGACATTCCATAGACGGTGACAAGTGCGACGGCCGAGTAGTTGGTCAGCGCACCGCTGCTTAAACTGAGTAATGCGAAGAAGCCGATCAGACCGATCACGGCTGGGGTCAGAAGTTGCCGCATCGGAATGTGTGCCATCGTTCCGGCTGGTGCCTGAGATGTCGCGTGCCGGTCCAGCCATCCGGCCAGTGCCAGCGGAACGGCGACGATCAGGCCCAATACGCCGGCTGCGATGATGGCTGTCTGGAAGCCGAAAGCCCGGGCGCCCAGCAGCATCAGGATCGGTGCTATGGCGCCGCCCAGGAAGCCCGCGAAAGTGTGGAATGAAAACGCCTTGCCCAGCCGGCTGGGCTCAATCACCGCCCCCAGGATAGCATAATCGGCCGGGTGATAGACCGCGTTGCCGATGCCGGCCAGCGCCATTGCGCATAAAATCCACGGATAGGACGGGAACAATCCGATGGACACGTATGCGGCGCCGCCCAGGACCAGTCCGGCGACCAGCACGCGTCTGGGGCCGAACCGATCGACGACGTAGCCCATCGGCGTTTGCGCCAGGCCGCCGACGACGTTGAAAAGTGTAATCGCGAAACCGAGTTCCACGAAGCCGATGCCCAGATGGGCTTTCAGGAGCGGAAACAGCGGCACCAGCACCAGATAGAAGAAATGACTGACCAAATGCGCGGCGCAAATCAGGGCCAGGGATTGCCGTTCGGTGCGCTGCAGTTGCCTGTTCATTGGTCGCTCTGTGCTCGTCTGGGCTTCGGTATGGTCCAATCAATAGTGGCACATGCCGAGCCGGCGGCAAAATTTGTCGCCTGTGGGATTGGTTCGCACCCGGCGCAATCATATTTAGGTCGTCGCCGGTTTTGGACGCAGCGCCGTTGGGCGCCTTGTTGTGGGCCGGCTTCTTGGATCGTGCCTTTGAGGGGACTGCATTTACCGCCAATAAACGCGGATGAACTTCAATCGACCGTTCGTCGGCCGCATGCCGGGATCAGGGGGCGGATGTTCATCGGCGGTTAATCAGTCGGTCATTCACTGACCCGGGCAGCGCATGGATGACACGCAGGGGGCTTTGCGCTCGGCCAAACTTTTCTCCCGATGTCCCTTTTCTGATTGCCTGCCGTCAGGTTTGGCCATGACGGCGTCAAAATCCCTGAAATCTGTGCCCCGGCTCACATAATCCTGAATCATATGCGGATATAAGCAGTCTGGAACAGGATCTATGGATAATGGGGGAGGCGATGATGGCGTTTTCCGAAGCACTTCAAGGCAGTTGGCCGCGGATATTTGCTCCATCCGGAACGGCAGAGGCACGATCGGTCGATAGATTCAAGAATACCTTGGATGATGCGGAAATCCTGCTGACATACGCAGCGGAATCCGGCTTGACGGCATCGCCGGATCTGGTGGCATCGATACTGACCGCGCAAACGGCCTACCGGAATGGCAATGCGGATGTTCACATGCGGGCGGCTTTCTATGACGCTTACGCCAGGCTGGCGAAACAGTTCGGAGAGGTGACGGCCAGTTCCATTCGCAACTGTTCTTCAATGCGGACACGCCGGACCCTGCAATTCAATCGTTTGGCGGCGGTGTTGATCACTTTCCTGATCGCCACCGTTTCCGTTGCGACGTTCGTCGCCGATTCCATGTCCGCCGGCATTGTCGAGGATACCGTGGCCGGGAACAGCGAAGCGACGAAGCTGCGCGCGGCGTTGACGCCCCCGGGTGCTGCGAGGTCGATAGACCCGATCTACGCCCGGCAGGACCCTTGCACCCTGATCGCCAGGCCACCCCAAAGTACTGGGACGACGATCATGCCGAACCTCACCGACATTGAGGCGCTGCAGCATTTTGCGATCGTGCTGCGCGATCTGCACGGACGGGCGCTCAAACTAAACAAACTGGTCCAATGGCTTGGCATGGTCGAGTGCGATCCGCTGGGTGCCTGCGTCGATCCGAAGCATCGGTTCCCGGACGGGGATCTGGCGCGGGCGGAGACCCAGATCCAACCGGCGATCCTGAATTACGACGCCGAGGTGCTGTGCAAGATTGAAACGTTTCAAACGATACGGGGCTTCGCGGCGAACGTGCGGGCCGATTACATCGCGGTGATGGGTGGGTTCGCAGCCTTTGCGCTGCCGATCGCGTATGCCTGGCTCGGTGCCTTCGCCTTCCGGCTGCGGTTGTTCGCGGAAACCATCCGCAAACATACCTATCATCCGTCGTTCGCCGACTCCGCTCGCATGATCACGGCGGTTATCGCCGGTGCGATCGTCGGTCTGTTCAACCCGGCGCACGGCATGACGCTGTCGCCCCTGGCGACCGCTTTCCTGGTCGGTTACGGAGTGGAGTTGTTCTTCAAATTCCTCGATACGCTGTTGGGCGCGTTCGGGTCCGCTGCCGTGCGGCCGGTGAAATGACCAGTGCCGCGGCGGCGCCTACGGCCGCATTGTAAACATCGATTGCCCCGGCGTCCGCAACGGTGCGGCCATGTTGGCGAAGGCGCAGAGCAAGGGCCTGGTATCGCGCGGATCGATGATTTCTTCGATGACGAACGCCTCGGCCGAGCGAACGGGGGAGCGCATGCGTTCCAGCCGATCGGCGATCTCCTTTAGTTTCGTATCCGGATCGTCGGCGGCGGCGATCTCGGCGCGGTAAGCGGCTTCGACGCCGCCTTCCAGGGGCAGAGAGCCCCAGTTGCCGGATGGCCAGGCGTAGCGGATCGGTGTCTGGGTGTGCGGCACATGAGCGCCGCCGCCAACCCCGAACACGTTGCGGATGATGACGGCGCACCATGGGATGGTGGATTGGTGGATGGCGCTGATCGCGGTGACGGCATGACGCATGGTGGCGGTGGATTCCGCTTCCAGGCCCACGGCGAAACCGAAACAATCGACCAGATGCACCATGGGCAGATGGAAGGTCTGCGCGAGGTCCACGAAGCGGGTGATTTTGCGCGACGCCGCCGCGCCCCAGGCTCCGCCGCCGTATAGCGGGTCGCCGGCCAGAATGGCCACGGGCCAGCCGTCCAGGCGGGCGAAACCGGTGATGATGGCGCGCCCGAAATGCTTGCCCATTTCGAAGAAGCTGCCTTTGTCCACCACGGCCTCAATGATCTTGCGCATGCTGTAAGCCTTGCGCCGGTCCCTGGGCACGATCGAGATCAGGTGGTCCTCGCTCCGGTTCGGATCGTCCAGGGACCGTTGTCTTGGCGGAAGTTCCCAGACCGATGACGGCAGATAGGACAGAAATTGGCGTGTGCGGGCGAAGGCTTCCTGTTCGGTATCCACGGCGTCATCGACGGTGCCGGCGGTCACCTGAACCTGATGGCCGCCGAGTTCCTGCTTGGTGCGTTTTTCCCCGAGTCGCTCCACGACGGGCGGGCCGGCGACGAAGATGGCCGAGGTTTCCTTGACCATGATTGAATAGTGGCTGGCCGCCAGGCGGGCGGCACCGAGGCCGGCGACCGAACCAAGGCCCAACGCGACTACCGGAACGCGGCCCATGTTCTGGGCGCACAGCCACAGGCCGGAACTTTGGTCGATGCCGCCGGGCAGGTTGGCGTGGCCTCGGGTTTCGATGGTCTTCACCGAACCGCCGCCACCGGAGCCCTCTATCATCCGGATCAACGGCAGGCGGAATTCGCCCGCCATCTGTTCGGGCATGAAATATTTGCCCTTGATCGAGGCGTCGGCCGATCCGCCGCGCACGGTGAAGTCGTCGCCGTAGATCACCACCGTTCGGCCGTCGATGGTACCGCGGCCGAAAACGCCGTTAGCCGGCAGGAAATCGGTCATGACGGTGCCGGTGTCGTCGTAGGTCGCCTTGCCGGCGATGGAGCCGATTTCGAGGAAGGACCCTTGGTCCAGGCATTGGTCGATCCTGGCGCGAACCGTCAGGCGGCCGCCGGCATGCTGGCGGGCGACGCGATCCGGACCACCCATCTGCCGGGCGATCCGCTTGCGCTCGTTGAGTTCATCCAGTTCCGGCTGCCAACTGTTGGGCGGCGGCGGGGTGATCTGATCCATGGGGTCGATGCTCTTTTGGCGGTTGGCGAGAATAGGCACAGGGCCGCCCGGGTGGATACAGCGGCCGGGATCACCCCAGTCCCGCCAACCTATCCCGGGGCCGACCTATCCCGGGCCGACCTCGCCTGCCACGATCCGCTGGCGGCCTTGGCTTGTGTCCAGCAGCAATGCCCCGTCCTCATCCAGTCCCGCGAAATGGCCGGCGATCGGTTGGCCGCCGGCATTCGCCCGGATTGCCGCGCCGACCGGGTAGGAGCGATTGAGCCACTGCTCGCGGATGGGCGCGAAGCCGTTTTCCTGCCAGGCGGCTAGGTGGTGTGCAAGCCGGTCCAGCAGGATGTCGCGGGCGCCATCGACGGATGCGATGCCGGCGTTGGCGACGATGGTCGTGGTCTTGTAGGCGGTGTTCGACGGTGCCTCCAGCACATTCAAACCGATGCCCATGATGGTTGCTTCGTCGGCCTGCTCCAGCAGGATGCCGGCGATCTTGGCGCCGTTGACCAGCACGTCGTTGGGCCATTTCAGCATGGCGCGGATCTGGCGGGGCAGCAGCGCTTCGACGGTGTCGGCGACCGCGAGGGCGGCGAGGAAGCTGAGTTCGGGGGTACGGGCGGCGGGTTGGCCGGTCCGCAGCAGGATGGACAGGTAAAGATTTCCGGCTGGGCTGAACCAGGTATGGGACAGACGGCCACGGCCGGCGGTCTGCTCATCGGCATGGACGACTGTGCCGTGCGGCGCGTCTTCCAGGGCCAGACGGCGGGCCTCATCGTTGGTCGACCCGATCTTGTCGTGGTGCCACACGGTAAACTGTTTGCTCATGCCACTCCGTTTGTCACGCGCTCTGGCATTGAGCCTATCATACCTGGCGAACGGTTTACAGTTTCCGTTGCGATCGAGCGAAAATTGTTATTTTGGCCGGTTGAGGCACGCTGTCGTAGTCATGGCCGAGCCGCGACGGTGGGACCGCGGCGTCAACGGGAATTGCCGGTGGTGATCCCTTGACCTTTGCCCGTGTGGCCGACAGGTTTTCGTCAGCACGGGCTGCAATGACCCGGCGGATGGAGGAATGCGCTATGGCCCCCCTGGTTTCACGACGCCTGCTGCTTGGGACGACCGCCGCGGTGTTGCCGCTTCCCGGCCTGATCCGCGCCCGCGGCGACACGCCGGAATTTGAGATGAAGATGGGGAACGACAATCCCATGTCGCATCCGAACACGATCCGCCAGCAGGAAGCGGTGGAGCGGATTCTGAAGGAAACCAATGGCCGAGTGAAAATCTCGGTGTTTCCGAACAACCAGCTTGGCGGCGACACCGACATGCTGTCGCAGCTTCGGTCGGGCGCGCTGGAGTTCATGACGTTGTCGGGGTTGATTCTTTCGACGTTCACGCCGCTGAGTTCGATCTACGGGATCGGGTATGCGTTTTCGGATTACAAGAAAGTCTGGGCGGCGGTGGATGGCGATCTGGGCGCGATGATCCGGGCGTCGGTGGACAAGGCGGGGCTGTATGGGTTCGAAAAGGTCTGGGACAACGGGTTCCGCCAGATCAGCAGCAGCACGCATCCGATCCGTACGCCGGACGATCTGAAGGGCTACAAGATCCGGGTGCCGGTCAGTCCGCTGTGGACGAGCATGTTCGAAGCGTTCGGGGCGGCGCCGGCGAGTATCAATTTCAGCGAGGTTTACTCGGCACTGCAGACGAAGATCGTCGAGGGACAGGAAAATCCGCTGGTCAATATCGAAACGGCGAAGTTGTACGAGGTGCAGAAGTATATCTCGATGACCCGGCATATGTGGGACGGGTTCATCATGCTGGCCAACGGGCGGAACTGGAAAGGCCTGCCGGAGGATGTGCGGGCGGTGATTTCGAAGAACCTGAACGGGTCGGCGGAGGATCAGCGGGCGGATTATGCGAACTCCGACGTGACGATGCATGCGCTGCTCGAAAAGCAGGGGATCATATTCAACGACCCCGATCCCGAGGCGTTCCGGCAAGTGCTGATCAAGGCTGGTTTCTACGACAAGTGGAAGGCGAAGTATGGTGCCGAGTCCTGGGCGGTGCTGGAGAAATATACCGGCAAGATCGGAAGCTGATGTCTGTCGTTCTATGTGTCTCACGCAGATGCTGGTGGTCTTAAACTCGTGGCTCACCGGACCAGGCCCGGTGAGCCACGATAGAGCAATATCACCCGGGCGGATCTGGTCGAGTTACAACCCCTCGAACAGCGCCGTGGTGATGTAACGTTCGGCGAACGACGGGATAATCACCACGATCCGCTTGCCGGCGTATTCCGGACGTTTGCCCACCTTCAACGCCGCCGCCAGAGCCGCGCCGGAGGAAATGCCGCCAGGGATGCCCTCGGTTCGCGCCAACCGCCGCGCCGTGGCGAGGGTTTCCTCATTGGAGACCTGGATCACCTCATCGATCGCCTCGGTGTTCAGGATATCCGGCACGAAGCCTGCGCCGATGCCCTGGATCGGATGCGGGCCGGGCTTGCCGCCGGACAGCACCGGGCTGGCGGACGGCTCCACCGCGAACATTTTCAGGCTGGGACGGCGTGGCTTCAGCGCCTGGGCGATGCCGGTCAGCGTGCCGCCGGTGCCGACGCCGGAGATGATCGCATCGACCTCTCCCTTGGTGTCGAACCAGATTTCCTCGGCGGTGGTCTTCACATGGATCGCCGGGTTGGACGGGTTGCCGAACTGGTTGGGGCTGACAGCGCCGGGGTTCGCTTCCAGCAGTTCCTTGGCGCGGGCGATGGCGCCGTTCATGCCTTTTTCGCGCGGCGTCAGTTCCAGTTCAGCGCCCAGGTAGGCGAGCATCTTGCGCCGCTCGATCGAAACGGATTCTGGCATGGTCAGGATCAGCTTGTAGCCGCGGGCGGCGGCGACGAACGCCAAGCCGATGCCGGTGTTGCCGGACGTCGGCTCGATCAGCGTGCCGCCAGGCTTCAATTGGCCGGAGGCTTCCAGTTCGACGATCATGTTGACGCCGATGCGGTCCTTGACGCTGGAGATCGGATTAAAGAATTCCAGCTTCAGGACGATGTCGGCGGTGATGCCTTCCTCGGCAAGGATTTTGGGGATGCGGACCAGCGGGGTGTTGCCGATGGTTTCGGCGATGCTGTCGTAGATGCGGCCGCGCAACGGGCGGTCGAAAACGAGCGGCTTGTGTTCGGATGGCATGGCGTTGTTCCTGTTTCCCTGGATGGCCGGCCGCTGGGGTCGGTGGTTAGTGGCGCATAAAAGGCCAGAATTCTCCGGGATGGCAAGATGCGGGTGCGGGGTCGCGGAAACATAGCCTGTTCGGGATGGTTCGTGGAATTTTTTGCTGCCGCGGGTCGTTGACGGGCATTGCCTTGCTAGGTGCTGTATCCCGTCAGCGGCAGGGCGGTCTGACCGAGTACCCAGCCCTCCCATTGGTTGATCCAGGGGTCTGGGGGGGCGGTGTCGGGCCGGTTGCCGGCCAGCACGTTCAGCACGCACAATACGCCCAGAACGCTGTCGAAGCGGTCCTCCCCGGATGTGCCGCTGCCGAAACCGTCCAGGATCGTGTCACGCATTGCGTCGTCGGGGATGGCCGATTGCTGATCCATGGCGGTGAACAGGGCGTCCGCGATGGCGCGGCGGTCCGCCTGGCGGCGCTTGCTGCCGTGCAGTTTGATGCCGAGGTGACGCAGTGCCTCGGCTGGGTAGGTTTCGGCCAGGGCGACCGAACCGGGGGACAGCAACGACAGGAAGGGCCCATCGAATGGCCACAGACGCACGGGGGATGTGGTCGCCAGGGCCGGCAGAATCATGTGTTGCCAGGCGGCAATGGCGGCCTTGCCGGACTGGTTGGCGCCCAGCGTCCAGAACAAAGGCGCCCCGGCCGGGCGTTCCGCCGTTGCCCGATCGCAGGCTCGGGACAGGGCGGAGGCGTCTTGCAGGCCGAGTGCGGTCGCGTGGGACAGGCGGGTCATGCCGGCGATGCCTCGGACGGGGTAGAACGGACGATCGGGGCGGATGTCTTCCAGCGTGGCACAGACGCTGAAGAAGCTGGGCAGTGCCGCGACTGTCCGCAGAAACGCCGGGAAGTCCGGTTCGGGGCGGGTCGCGGCGTAGGCGCGGGGCAGGCCGATGGGCAGGTCGGCGCCCAGGGCGACCGCTCCGCCTTCGGCTTCCTGGACCAGACGGGCCAGCAGTGTGGATACGTCGCCGACCGGGCACGGCGCGGTCAGGCTCCAGCCGGCGGTGGTGCGGCGGGCGACACAGATCCACCGCTTGCGCGGATCAACGCTCCAGTCGGCGTGGGCGGCGAGGCTAGGAGCCAAACGGACGCTGAGCCCGTTCCAGCAGTCGGCCGAAGAAGCCGGGCGGCTTGGGTGGTTTGGCGGCTTCGACGGCTTTCAGTTTGGCCTTGGCCTCTGCCTCCCGTTCGCGAAGCTTGCTGCTGAGCCATTTGTCGAGGCTCATGCCAGCCTTTGCGGCGCGCTTGGTTTCGTAGGCAAGTTGGCCTTCGGTAAGTGTTTTGGCGGTGAGTGTCTTGGTCGCTGGCACGTCGGTTCCCCGTGTTTCGGATGCCTTTTCGCAGGCAGCGCGGCCTGGATCAAGCGAGATCAGCGTGTCTTGTCACAGGGGAGGTTGCCTCCAGCACCGCCGCGCGGAACGTGGCAAAGCTTGGCGAGGTGTTGGGCCACGTCGAGCAATACGACATTTCCCAAACTCAGAGGTATATGCTGGATAAACCCAATCTCACTTTGGTCGGCGACCCTTGCGGGATGGAAGCGTCGCATCAGTCGCCTTGAGCGCTGCTATCTCCCTGACGGAACTCTCAATACGACGGGCACGACGTTGAGCGTCAAATTTGCGGTATTCTCCTTTTGCATGCTCTTCGGCATCCAGATGCGAAACCCTCCCGCCATGGGTTAAAATGGGTCGGTTAAGACCTCGCAATTGAGCATCGAGCAGCCGATCAGCTTCGCTCATGAGTGTCAGTTTTCCGATTTCCAACTGGTCTTCAAATACGTCCAGGAGAATGCCCGTTAACCTGTTCAATTCCTTTATCTCTGACCCGCCCAAAAAGTTTTTCGCTACCGTGACATCCGATTGCCGGATGGCATCCTTTACCCACGTCGTTAGCCCTACATTCGGGGAATTCGCGTCGGCCCGAGACCGGACGATTTCTGACGGGGTGTGTGATGTCACCGCCCAAAATAGCTTTGCTTGCATACGAGCATAAAATTGGTGCGATGAATCAGACTGAGGATCATAGTCCTGGCACAACGCGCAAATCCGACGAAGTTCCGCATATACGTTTGCTTCAGCCGCACGAATATCGCGGACGATTTCCCGCAGTTCTGAAACTCTGTCATAATTCGTCGGGTCCTTAAGGCGTTGCGTGTCAATGACAAATCCCTTGGCGAGATATCGGACCAGCTTGTCCGTTGCCCAAATCCGAAAAGATGTTCCTAATTTGCCGCCTACCCGGTAACCAACTGAAATCAGGGCATTGAGGTCGTAAACTTTGAAGCGGTAGGGTTGCCCGTTTTGACCCATGCGCAAGGATTCCTTGCATGTGGTCGATTCGTCCAATTCCCCCTCTTTGTAGATATTTTGCAGGTGAAGCGAGACATTCTGGCGCGTGACGCCGAAGACCTCAGCTATTTGAGATTGAGATCCCCAGAACGTATCCCCATCGACCCTGAGATCGATCTTTATCCCCGAATTTGTCGCATAAATTAGAAAACGATCCCCCGTGTCGGGGTCTTCGATCAGCGGAAGGGGCGCTTCCCTCTCATCATCGTTGATCATGCGGCTAGCATCTCATTCGTTGGAGAACTCAAACATAGTCTGCGCAGCGCGCCCGGGGAAGGTTACTCTTTTGGCGCCTGCTTCGGCAGAGCGTTCAAACAACGTCCCGACGGTTACGCGGAACTGCTTTCGGCCGGCGTGGCATTTATAGACGCCCGGCCGAGTGGCTTTCCCCCTTGGCAACTCCGAGCCGGCTGGGTCCACCAAAATGGACACAAATAAGACCATTGGGCCTAACGATGCGTTCCACCTTCTCGTAGGCGCGGCTTTATCGTGGAAGAGGGTTTAGCCAGAACTCTGGCCACCAGGGTAGTCCGTCGATGAAGCGACCCTGGCCCTAACCTTGGGTTTTGGCGAGTATAATATTGGGCGGCACCCGCTGATGCCGCCCTTCCACCAGCCTACTGAACGGTGGATTTCGGCGTAGCAACGATCCGCGTGACGACGATGCCGGAGCGGTCGAGGTATTCCGGCACACGCGGCGAAATCTGGGTCTTCCAAAAATCGGACTCATACACCGCCGCGTACAAGGCGACCC
>JAYUEJ010000462.1:0-4906 GCA_043739265.1 Rhodopila sp.
ACCAGCGGCGGTTCCCGCCAATTGGTAAAATTCCAGACCGGCTCCCTCGCCGTCTATGCCTTTGTCATGTTGATCGGCGTCGTTGTGCTGGTCGGCATCTTCATGCTGAGCCGGTGACACGATGACCTCTCTTACCAACGCCGCCGGCTTCCCGATCCTGTCGCTGATCACCTGGCTGCCGCTTGTGGGTTGCCTGGTGCTTATGCTGGTGCGCGGCGACGAACAGACCGTCGCCTCCAACGCACGATGGACCGCATTGTGGACCAGCCTGTTGGTGATGGTCCTGTCGATGGTGCTGTGGGTGCGGTTCGACCCGTCGGAATCCGGTTTCCAGTTCAACGAGCACGTCGCGTGGATGCCGGAATACAAAGTCGCCTACAGCATGGGCGTGGACGGCATTTCCGTGCTGTTCGTGCTGCTGTCCACCGTTCTGACCCCGATCTGCATCCTGGCAAGCTGGGAGTCCATCCAGACCCGGGTCCGCGAATTCATGATGAGTTTCCTGATCCTGGAAACCATGATGGTGGGCATGTTCGCCGCCACCGATTTTGTCGTGTTCTACATGTTCTTCGAGGGCGTGCTGATCCCGATGTACCTGATCATCGGCGTCTGGGGCGGTCCCCGCCGAGTCTATGCCGCGGTCAAATTCTTCCTCTACACCCTGACCGGTTCGGTGCTGATGCTGCTGGCGCTGATCGCGATGTGGCTGCAAGGCGGCAGCACCGACATCGCCGTGCTGATGCACACGGTGTTTCCGCCGCACATGCAGACCTGGCTGTTCCTGGCGCTGTTCGCCTCCTTCGCCGTCAAGGTCCCGATGTGGCCCGTCCACACCTGGCTGCCGGACGCGCATGTGGAGGCACCGACAGCCGGGTCCGTCATCCTGGCCGGCGTGCTGTTGAAGATGGGGGCCTACGGGTTCCTCCGCTTCTCGGTGCCGATGCTGCCGAATGCCACCGAATACTTCGCGCCGTTCGTCTTCACGCTGTCCGTCGTGGCGGTGATCTACACCTCCCTCGTCGCCCTGGCGCAGGAGGACATGAAGAAGCTGATCGCCTATTCGTCGGTGGCCCATATGGGAGTCGTCACGATCGGCATCTTCACCGTCAACGTGCAGGGCATCTCGGGAGCGCTGTTCCAGATGCTGTCGCATGGGGTCGTGTCGGCTGCGTTGTTCCTGATCGTCGGCGTGGTCTATGACCGCATCCATTCGCGGGACATCGCCCGCTACGGCGGCCTCGCCGATCGCATGCCGGCCTACGCGCTGGTGTTCATGCTGTTCATGATGGCGTCGGTCGGCCTGCCCGGCACAGCGGGATTCGTGGGTGAATTCCTGGTCATCATCGGCGCCTTGCAGGTGAATTTCTGGCTGGCCCTGCTGGGCGGCATGGGGATGATCCTGGGTGCGGCCTACATGCTGTACCTGTATCGCCGCGTCATCTTCGGCACGATCACCCGCGACGATCTGCGTCACATCCTGGACCTGTCGCCGCGTGAGTGGGTGGTGTTCGCCCCGCTGATCGTCCTGACCCTGTGGATGGGCATCTACCCGTCCAGTTTTACCCAATTCTTCGACGCCAGCGTGGCGGCTATGGTGCAGAGCCACTCCGCCGCCCTCGCCGCGACAACCAAGCTTGCCGGGATCGTACACTAATGACCGCTGGGATGAACTGGAGCCTGGCTCTGCCGGAGATCGTCCTCGCCTGCATCGGCATGGCGATCCTGATCTTCGGCGTTTTGCGCAAACAGGACAGCACCCAGCTTTGCACGATGTTCACCATCGGCGGGTTTCTGATCGCCGGCTTGCTGGTGTTGACCGGCCGCACCGGGTTCGGCTTCCACGGTCAGTTCGTGGCCGACCCGTTCAGCGCCTTCAACCAGGTTTTGATCCTGTCCGGCGCCGCCCTGTCCACAATCCTCGCCCTCGACTGGAACCGCACACAGGGCATCGCTCGGTTTGAGTTCCCGGTGCTGATGCTGTTCTCCACCGTCGGCATGATGATCATGGCGTCGGCGTCCAACCTGATGACGCTCTATTTGGGGCTGGAGTTGCAATCGCTGGCGCTCTACGTGCTGGCGGCGTTCGCCCGCGACGATCTGCGGTCTTCAGAAGCCGGCCTGAAATACTTTGTTCTGAGCGGCCTGGCCTCCGGCCTGCTGCTGTACGGCATATCGCTGGTGTACGGGTTCTCCGGCACCATGGATCTGGCGTCGTTGCACGATCTGCTGGTGCAGCCGTCCAGCGCCTCGGCCGGGTTGGTCGTGGGCATCGTGTTCGTGCTGGTTGGGCTGGCGTTCAAGGTCTCCGCCGTGCCGTTCCACATGTGGACGCCGGATGTGTACGAAGGGGCGCCGACCCCGGTCACCGTGTTCTTCGCCACCGCCCCGAAAGTCGCCGCCATGGCGCTGCTGCTGCGCGTGATGGGAACGTCGTTCGCGTCCCTGGTGGGGGCGTGGCAGCTGCTGGTGATCATCGTCTCCATCGCGTCGATGCTGCTGGGGGCGGTGGCGGCGATCGGCCAGACCAACATCAAGCGGCTGATGGCGTATTCCTCGATCGGGCACATGGGCTACGCGCTGATCGGCCTGGCGGTGGGCAATGCCAACGGCGTGCGCGGTGTGCTGGTGTATATGGTGATTTACGTGTTCATGACCGCCGGCACCTTTGGCTGCATCCTGGCGATGCGGCGCCAGGGCAAAGCCGTGGAGCAGATCTCGGACCTGTCCGGATTGGCGGCCAAT
Organism: Rhodopila sp.; assembly: GCA_043739265.1. GTDB lineage: Bacteria > Pseudomonadota > Alphaproteobacteria > Acetobacterales > Acetobacteraceae > Rhodopila. The sequence continues at coordinate 2,743 of JAYUEJ010000462.1, forward strand.
GACCCGCTTTTGGCCATGGTGCTGGCGGTGTTCATGTTCAGCCTGGCCGGGATTCCTTTGATGTCGGGGTTCTTCGCCAAGCTTTACATCTTCCTGGCGGCCGTGGAGGGCGGGTTGTGGACCCTGGCGGTGGTCGGCGTGCTGACCAGCGTGATCGGCGCGTTCTATTACATCCGCATCATCAAGGTGATGTATTTCGACGCTCCCGCCGAACGCTTCGACGCGCGCCCCGCTTCCTTGTCCTTCGTGGTCGCCGCGACCGGGTTGTTCACCGGCTTTTTCTTCCTGTTCCCGGCACCGGTGGTGGCGGCGGCGCAGGCAGCGGCGGGCGTGCTGTTCCGGTGAGCCTCTCGGCGCATCCGCATGGAGGCGAAATCCGCTGAATGAACGTTGATCCGACCGCCGCTTTCGTGCTGGACGACCGCGATCTGGTGCTCCACTTCGAAAGCATCGGCGACAACTGCGAATTAGGCCTGGTGCAACGCCGAACGGGGGCGGAGCCGCTGGGGCTGCTGCGGTTCGCCGGGGCGCCGTTGCGCAATTTTCTGCGGGGCCTGAACGCCCGTTTCGCGAATATCGCGGACCCTGACCATATCCGGATTGATGCCGAAAACGGCGAGTATATGGTCAAGCTGACCAAATACGATTTCACCTTCCATGCGCATGTGAAAATCGGCGACATGGAGCCGGATGTGCTGCATCGCCAGCAATGCCGCACGATCCGGTTCCTGGCGGATAAGCTGATCCATGACCTGGAAAATCCCTCGAAAATCCTGGTCTTCCGCCAGAACGAACCTCTGCTCGCCGGCGACCTTGTCGATCTGCGCATAGCGCTGTCGGCGTTTGGTCCGAACAGTCTGCTTTGGGTGCAGGAAGCCTGCCCGGGGCATCCACCGGGTTCGGTGCAGGTGGCGGACGAGCGGATGATGGTCGGGTATGTCCGCCGCCTCGCCGAACGCAACAGCGTCCCGGAGCTGGATTTTAGGTCATGGATGCAGGTGTTGCGTCGCGCCCATGCGCTTTCATCGCGTGCGAACGACGGGCGGCTGGTCACGGTACCGTTGGAACAGCCCGCCCGCTTCAACCTCACATTCGGGATTGAAGGCACTGCCGCACCACGGCTGGGCATCGGCTGGTCCGGACCCGAGGCGGGGTATCAATGGACGGTGGGGGAGCGTAGCACCCTGACGATCGAGGTGCCCGGTCAGGCCGACGAATACTGGCTGGAGTTGGACGTCAAACCCTACATCAAGCTGCCATTGCTGCCGCGTCAGCGGTTGGACGTGACGATCGGCGGGACGCTGGTTCGCAGTTTCGCGGAGCTGCCGGCCGGCGAGGTGGGCTGCGTGGTGCCCGGGCATCTGCTGGCCGGCCGCACCGAGATCGAGATCGTGTTCGATCATCCGCATGCTGCCAGTCCCATGCTGGTGGCGGGGGAAGCGGACGACCGCCGATTAGGGGTGTCGTTCAGCCGGCTGTCGCTGGTGTGTGTTTAGGGGGGCGAAATCGGCTGCATCGTCCTCGGTTTCGGACACTTCGACCGCGGGGTCGGTGTGACGCATCGTGCGTCTGAAAGACCTGTATTTCACCGCGGATGCAGGCTGATGAACGCAGATGATCGCAGATCGACGTTGGACGTTTCTCCGTCACCACTGGGACGCTTACGCCGAGTCGGCGCGGCAGCCTCTGCGGTTATCTGCGACTATCGGTGATTCTCGGTGTTCATCCGCGGTAAATCAGTCTGTTTGAACGCCCTATGCCGGCGGCCAGGAGCCGCTAAGCCGACGAACGCCCGGCCGCGGCGGTTCACTTGCGGCGTCGGGGGGCGCGTATCACTTGCGCAGCCATACCAGCTTGTGCTGATCGAACAGAATTTTCCAGTCCACATGCGCGAAGGCGTAAAGGGATCCTAAAAGAACAAACTGAGACGTAATGAACCACCCGCCCACGTAAAAGGCCGATTCAACCGAGTCTACGGGCCAGCGTCGTCCCGCCGCCGCACCGCCCATAATGAAAAAAGCATAGCTGACAACTCGGCCGATGAAGAACGGCAGGGTAACGCGCAAAATCGGCAGACCGGTCAGCCCATAGGCGATAAACAGAAAGTTCGAAGGCAGCGGGCTGAAGGCGTAAAAGAGAAACAGGCTGAAGGTGAGGCCCGTCC
>JAYUEJ010000463.1:0-1579 GCA_043739265.1 Rhodopila sp.
GCGATATCGAATTTGGGTTGCACGGCTTCGAAACCAAATTCGGGCAGGTTGTGCAGCAGGTGATTGATCTCGCTGGTGCGCAGCAATGCCTTGGTCGGGATGCAGCCCCAGTTCAGGCAGATGCCTCCCAGATGTTCCCGCTCCACGATCGCGGTTTTCATCCCAAGCTGCGCCGCTCGGATTGCCGCGACATAGCCGCCGGGGCCGCCGCCGAGGACAATAAGGTCGAATGTTTGCTCAGCCATGGGAGAGTCCTTTCGCCAGGGAGACGAGTGCGTCGCCGCCAAGTTGTCGTGTGTGCCAGTCGGTGATTTTTTCGGCGCCGAGGCGTTGGTAGAAGTCGATACTGGATTTGTTCCAGTTGAGCACGCGCCATTCGATACGGTCACAGTTGTCGGTGACGGCGCGTTGAGCGAGGTGGCGCATCAGACCGACACCGATGCCGGTGCCGCGATGGGTGGGTTCGACGAACAGGTCTTCGAGGAAGATGTTGGCGCGGGCCTTGAACGTGCTGAATGTGTAGTAGAACAGAGCGAGTCCGACGGGGGTGGTGGCTATGTCCGCCAGGATCGCGTGGGCGCGGGGCAGGGGGGCGAACAGGGCTGCGTGCAGTTCGGATTCGGTGGCGGTGGTGTCCAAATGTTCGTATGCCGCCAGTCCGCGGATCATGCGCAGGATGGCGGTTGTGTCGGCTGGGGTGGCCGAGCGGATGGTGTATGTGGAACTCATCGGAGTGTTATGGAGTGTGGGTTGGTGAACGCACGCCTATGAGTGACCGTCATGGCCGGCGCAAGCGGCGGACGGCCCGGCGATGGTTCGGGGAACGCACACGTATGTGTGACCGTCATGGCCGGCCGGATGCCGGCCATCTTCGCACGAACCGCCGGAGCGCGGATGGAGCCCGTCTCTATCACAGAAATTGTGCGTAAAGGTCGTTCCACTCGGGGTTTGCCTCCGTGATGAGATTGACCTTCCATGCCCTTGGCCAACGCTTGATGCTTGTCTCTCGCTGAATCGCGGCCTGAATTTCCTCGTGGTGTTCGAAATAAACCAGCCGCTTTAGGTAGTATTTCTTTGTGAAGCCGCCTGTCGCGCCGCTTTTGTGCTCGGAAATTCGTCTGGCCAGATCGTTCGTGACACCGACATACAGCGTGCCGTTCGGGCGGTTGGTCAGGAAGTAGATCCATCCGCCCTTCATTTCGATCACAGACCCTGTGGACGGTCATACGGTGCGTGGATGGCCGGGACAGGCCCGGCCATGACGGAAAAAAACTTCCCCCTACAGCAGCAGGCTCAACGGGTCCTCGACCACCTGTTTGAACGTCCGCATCCAGTTGGCACCCAACGCCCCGTCGGCGACCCGGTGATCGACCGACAGCGTGCAGGTCATCACCGTGGCGACCGCCAGTTCACCCTCCTTGTTCACGATCGGCCGCTTCTTGCCGGCCGCGACGGCCAGGATCGCCGCCTGGGGCGGGTTGACGATCGCGGTGAACGCCGTCACCCCGAACATCCCCATGTTGGAAATCGAGAACCCGCCGCCCTGGAATTCCTCCGGCTTCAACTTGCCGGCACGCGC
>JAYUEJ010000464.1:0-4899 GCA_043739265.1 Rhodopila sp.
GGTCTTCGTGGTCCTCCGGCTTGCCTCCGTGTTAAAACTAAAAAACGAATGAACGAACGCGCGATTTGCCCGCTTCCCATTTGCCCGCTTCCCATTTGCCCGCTTCCCCCAGGCCGGGACACCACGCTTGTCACCCCGCCCGGGCGACGATCGCGCAGCACGTCATTGATCAAGGCTGATACAGACCAGGTGGCTCGCTAATAAATTCATTGCAAAACACGGCTGAAACCGGCCCGTCCAGCGCGACGCCCTCCGCCGATCGTCACGCACAGAACGGTGCGTCCCGCGAGAATTGCCGGTTCACCCGATTGCCCTGATGCGGCGATCCTCTCGATCACCCGGCATGGCAAACGGTCGCCGGTTTCGAAAACCGCGGTCCCGCGAAGGGTGGACGGTCGAGGGGGGGGACGGTGTGGTGGATCAACGCCCGGCCGCGGCAGTTCAAATGCGATCGTCCTGACTGATCCGCCCGCGTCCCTTGACACCGCGCCGCGCCTGAACCTTCATCGATCCAACACCAAGGGCCGGGAATCGATGACCCAGAAATCCAAACTGCGACCCAGTTTCGCCGAAGCCGTTGCCGACATTCCCGATGGCAGCACTATCGCGTTCGGCGGATTCGCCATGCCGGGAACGCCGTTCAACCTGATCAAGGCCCTTATGCAGCAGGGCGCCAAACGCCTGACCCTGATCGGCAACACCACCGGCGGCGCGCAACAGCCCCGCATGCCCGACATCGGCATGCTGGTCGAAAATGGGCAGGTCGCCAAAGTCATCTGCGCCTTCACCGCCACGACGCGCCCCAGCGACGTGTTGCCGTTTACCAAATATTATGAATCCGGCGAAGTCGATGCCGAACTCGTCCCCCAGGGCACCCTGGCCGAACGGCTGCGCGCCGCCGGTGCCGGCATCCCCGCCTTCTACACCCCCACCGCCGTCGGCACCGAACTGGCCGAGGGCCGCGAGACCCGCGTCATCAATGGCCGTGAATACCTGCTGGAATACGCCCTTCCGCTCGACTACGCGTTCATCCGCGCCCGCACCGCGGACACATTGGGCAATCTGCGGTTCCACCGCTCGCAGCGCAATTTCGGCCCCATCATGGCAACCGCCGCCCGAGTAACGATCGCCGAGATCGACGATCCGATCGTTGCCCCCGGAATGATCGATCCGGACGACGTCCACACCGCCGGCATCTATGTGCATCGCCTCGTGCAGGTGCCGCCGGAACCCGACGGGATCTGGCCCACCAGGCGGCAGGAGAGAAAACGATGAGCGGAACGAAAGGTCTCAACCGCCAGCAGATGGCCGACCGCGTGGCGCGCGAATTTCAGGACGGGTGGATCGTCAATCTGGGCGTCGGCATCCCGACCATGTGTTCCAACACCGACATCGGCGATCGCGATATCACGTATCATTCCGAAAACGGCGTGATCGGTTACGGCGGCGTCGCCGCGGAGGGGGAGGAAGACCTCAACCTGGTCAACGCCGGCGGCCAGAACGTGACGCTGAAGCCGGGTGCGGCCGTGGTGCATCACGCGGACAGTTTCGGCGTGATCCGCGGCGGCCATATCGATGCGACGGTGATGGGGGCCTATCAGGTCTCGATGACCGGTGATTTCGCAAACTGGAAGCTGAAGGGCCAGAAGGGCGGCGGCATCGGCGGCGCGATGGATCTGGCGGCCTGTGCCAAACGCGTGTTGATCATCCTGGAACATGTGACCCGCGACGGCAGCCCTCGGTTGGTCACCGCTTGCGACCTGCCGGTGACGGCGCGCGGTGTCGTTACTTTTATAGCAACGAACTACGGGCTGTTCGAGCCAGCCAGGACCGGGTTCCGGCTGCGGGAGATCGCACCGGGGCTGACCGTGGAGGAAATCCGGGCGGTGACCGGCGGTGTCCTGACGGTGGCGGACGGACTGCGGGAAATCGCTGTCGGCGGATAGGCGTGCCAATTACGAAAAGCTGATCGGAACAAATCATTGGGGTGGCACGCACATGAGTCCTATGGTTGTCGGCGCCCCGGGGAACGTCCACACAATGGTGGATTCATGACACGTTGTCCGCCGGTTCGGCAGCGCTTGTCCGCCGCACTCGTTCTTCCTCCGTGTTGAAACTACCGGGCCAGCCAACCCGGCAACGTCAAACGACGGGATCACGACGGATGATTCCAACCTGCTCCAACGCAAAAGCAACGACCACGACAACAAAGGACAGACTGACTCGACCAAACCAACCGCCGCGCCCAACCAACCGCCGCCCCACCCATGCCTGATTTCCGCTTCCTCCACGCCGCCGACCTGCACCTCGACAGCCCCCTGCGCGGCCTGGAAGCCGACCCCTCCGCCCCGGTCGCAACAATCCGCGGCGCGACCCGCCTTGCGCTCGGCCGCATGGTCGATCTCGCGATCACGGAAAAAGTCGCCTTCGTCCTGATCGCCGGCGACATCTACGACGGCGACAATCCGGATTACGGCACCCCGCTGTTCTTCTCCAACCAAATGCGCCGCCTCGGCCAGGCGGACATCCCGGTCTTCACCATCCGCGGCAACCACGACGCGGCCAACCGCATGACGCGGTCGTTGCGCATGGACCACGTCACCATCTTCGGCCACGACCGCGCCCACACCCATCTGCTGGACTCGCTCGGCGTCGCGATCCACGGGCAAAGCTTCGCCGACCCGGCCGAACTCCGCGACCTGTCGAAAGACTACCCGAACCCCATCCCCGGGCTGTTCAACATCGGCCTGCTGCATACCTCCGCCGAGGGTTACACCGCCCACGCCCGCTACGCCCCCTGTGACGTCCAGAGCCTCAAATCCCGGGGCTACGACTACTGGGCGCTCGGTCACATCCACGAACGCCAGGAACTGTCGCAAGACCCCTGGATCGTCTTCCCCGGCAACCTGCAAGGCCGCCACATCCGCGAAACCGGCCCCAAAGGCGCCAGCCTGGTCACCGTCGTCGCCAACCGCGTGCAATCGGTGGACCATCGCGTGCTGGATGTCCTGCGCTGGACCCACATTGAGGTGGACCTCGACGCCGCCGACGACGAAGCCGAAGCCATGGTCCGCGTTCAGTCAGCCCTCGAAGCGGCCCTCCGCGAGGCCGCCCCCCGCCCGCTCGCCGTTCGCCTCACCCTCAGCGGCACCACCGAGGCCCACGCGTCCCTGTCCGCCGATGGCCTGCGCGACAAAGTGCTGAACGAGGTGCATGGGCTTCCCGGCGAACGCAGCCTATGGCTAGAGGCTGTCAAACTCCGCACCCGCCCACCCCGCTTGCTGTCAGCACGGCCCGACAACCTCGGCCGCCTGCTGACCGAGATCGACGCACTCGCCGCCACCCCGCCACCCGATCTTCTGGGCGACTGGCCCATCCAATTGCACGACAAACTGGGCAAAGCCCTGCCCGAAGACCATCCGTTGCACGCCACCGTCAACGGCGATCTGACCGCGATCCTCGAGCAGGCAAAGCGAAGGCTGGAGGCCGCTCTCGCCGGTCAAACCCTGGCCGACCACGCCTGATGCGCCTCGCCAACGTACGGCTCGAACGCTACGGACCGTTTGAGGCACTGGACCTGCCGCTGGACCCCACGCCGGGCCGGGTCAACCTGATCGTCGCACCCAACGGCTACGGCAAGTCGGTGATCCGCCGCGCCATCGGTGAGTTCTTGTTCGGCATCGAAGCCAGGACGCCGATGACCTTCCGCTTCGGCACGGAAAAGATGCGTATTCTGGCTGACGTGATCCAGGATGGCAGCGTCCGGTCGCTGGTGCGCCGCAAAGGTAACGGCAACACGCTGGCCTTGCTCGACGGCCCCGAAATCCCCCCCGACGACGCCCGCCGCATGCTCGGAGGCGCCGACGAGGCGGTTTTTCGGGAATTGTTCGGCCTCGACACCGCGCTGCTCCGCTCCGGCGGCAAGGAACTGATCCGCAGCCAGGGCCGGCTGGGCCAGGTGTTGTTCGCGGCCGGCGGCGGCATGGGCCGGGTGCGCGATCTGCTGACGGAGTTGGAGCGGAAGCGGGACGAACTGGGCCGAGCGACGGCGCGCCACCGGTCCAGGCCGTTATGGAATGCTTACGGCGAGTGGGAACAGGCCGGGATCGATCTCCGCCGCGTCGCCCTGAAGCCCGACGGTTGGAACACCCTGGAACGGCAGGCTGCCGATGCGGTTCGGCATCTCAGGACGCTGCTGGACGAGCAGGCGGCTGACGTGGCGGAGCGCGACCGGCTGCGCACGATCGGCGCCAGCCGCCCGTGGCTCGATAAGCTGCGCACGACGGATCGGGTGCGCGCCGAGGCCGGTGACGCGCCCGAACTGGATGCAACGTTCGAACCGCGTTGGCGCGATGCGCTGGAGGCCGGGGCGACGTCGGCCAGCCTTTCGGCGGCGGCCGAGGCGGACTTGCTGGCCGCGCAAGAGGCCCGTTCGGCGGTTGGCTTCGATCCCGCGTGGTTGTTGGCGGAGGCAGAGATCGACGCCTTGCCCGCCCTGCGGGGCCGGGCACAGGGTGCCGAAACCGATCTGCCCGATGTCGAGCGGTCCCTGACCGAGGAACAAGCGAAAGCCGCCTCGCTGCGGCGCGACCTCGCGTGGGATGATACGCTGCCACTGCCTCCCGTTCCGGTCGTCAAGGATGCGCAGCGACGTTTGCAGCAACATCCCAAACTGGCTGCCGAGGCTGCCACGGCGAACGACCGTCTGGGGGATACCGATCGCGCCCTTGCGGCAACGGTAGCCGATCTGGCGGCGCTGCCGGTGGAAAGCGACGTCGCGGCGACGACCGATTTCGCGAAACTTCTCCAGGCCGGCGGCGATCCCGCGGCGCGCCTGGAAGCCGCCCGGCACAGGGTGCGGGCGACGGAGGCCGCACTTCAGGCAGCCTTGGCCGGCAT
>JAYUEJ010000465.1:0-1577 GCA_043739265.1 Rhodopila sp.
CGAGGATTCAGCGAACTGTAGGGGTCCTGGAAGATCACCTGAATGCGGCGGCGCATCGCCAGCATGGCCTTGGGCGCCAATCCGGCCAGATCGACACCGTCGTAGATGATTTCTCCGGCAGTCGGTCGTTCCAGGCGCAGGATACACCGTCCGGTCGTGGTTTTGCCGCAGCCGCTCTCACCGACCAGACCCAGTGTTTCGCCGCGTTGTACAGTAAAATCTATGCCGTCTATAGCTTTTACATTGCCAACCGATCGGCTGATGACCATGCCTTCGGAAATCGGGAAATGCATGTGGAGGTTTTTGACTTCCAGCAACGGGCCGGTGCGAGTCACCGCGCTGCTCATGCCGCCCTCCCGGTTTCCGATGCCATCTCGTCCGCTCGGTAGCACGCGGCGGAATGGCCGGGTTCTCCAACCGCGGTCAGGGCAGGCGGAGCCTCGGCACAGGCGCTGACGGCGAACCGGCAGCGCGGGCGGAAGGCGCAGCCGGCGTCGAGACGAGTCAGGTCGGGCGGCTGGCCCTCCACCGGGTCCAGTCGGGCCTGTCTTGGGCGATCCAGGCGCGGCACCGAACGCAGCAGTGCGATCGTGTAGGGGTGGCGCGGATCGTGATAGATCGCCGCGGCCGGGCCAGATTCCACGATGCGGCCGGCATACATGACATTCACCCGATTGGCGTAGCGCGCGACCACGCCCAGATTATGCGTGATGATCACCAAGGCGATATTCAGGCGTTGCGTCAGTTCTTTCATCAGCTCCAGGATTTGAGCCTGGATCGTCACATCCAGGGCCGTGGTGGGTTCATCGGCGATAATCAGCTTCGGATCGCAGGACAACGCGATGGCGATCATGACGCGTTGCCGCATGCCGCCCGATAGCTGGTGGGGATATTGTTTCAATCTGCGCGCGGGGTCGGCGATCCCGACCAGACCCAGCAGTTCTTCGGCGCGCTGGCGGGCGGCTGCCGGGGTGGCGCCGCGATGCTGTTCCAAGGTTTCGGTGATCTGTCGGCCGATCGTCAGCACCGGGTTCAGCGAGGTCATCGGCTCTTGGAACACCATGCCGATTTCGCCGCCGCGCAGCTTCCGCATGGCTTCTTCCGGCAGTTTCAGCAGATCCCGGCCATCGAACAGCACTTCGCCGCCGGTGATCCTTCCTGGTGGATCGGGAATCAACCGCAGGATCGACATGGCGCCCACGGACTTGCCAGACCCGCTTTCGCCGACGATGGCGACGGTTTCCCCGGCTTCGACCGTGTAACTGATGCCATCGACAGCGCGCACGATTCCACGACCGGTGCGAAATTCGGTGTGCAAATCCCTGATGGTAAGGAGTGGTGGCAAGAACGCGCTCCCGGACGGGTTTCCGTTGGATTTTGGTATTATTTTTGACGTGGTCGTTCCTATCGGTTCGCCTGTTGCACTGTCAATCGGGCAGCTTGATGCGTCCCAAAGCCACAAGGCGCCCCCTTCGCCTGACTGGCGCATCCGGGCTATGATCGCGGCGTGCCAGAACCCGATGACCTGTTCGGTGCCCCCGATCCCGCGGTGCCCGCCGAACCAAACACCAACCGCC
>JAYUEJ010000466.1:0-14686 GCA_043739265.1 Rhodopila sp.
CCGGCCGCCGCCGCGGACCATGTTCTCGGCCGCGAGTCCGGCCACGGTGGCGGCGAATTCCAGAATTTCCGTCGTCAGGGTCGAAGCGTACTCCAACGAGCGGGCGTTCGAATCAACGGGCAGGCGCCTCATATCCTCACCCAGGACACGCAGCGACCGCGTCAGCACCGCGTGCATTTCACCGGTCAGACGGTCGCGCAGTTGCTCGACCTGGTGGGCGACGTGGGCGAGAACGCGACGCATCCCACCGTCCCGGCGGAAGGCACGCATGACCGCGGATGCCAGCATGCCGGCGCCGAGTACGCTGGCATCCTCGGCGTCCATCATTTTCACGTTGGTCAGGCTGGCGACCAGGATCTGCATTTCGGCGACCTCCCGCGCGGTGGGGGACGGTCGCAGGATGCGGACAATGATGGCGCGCTGCAGGCGTGCGGCCTCTTCCAGGCGTTCCAGATAGCGGCCCAACCAATAGAAATTGTCGGCCACGCGCGATGGCAGGTCGCCGGCGGTCCGTCGTATCGCCAGGATGGGTGTGAGCAGCCCCAGCGCGCCTTGAACCGTGCTGGTCTCGTCCGCCATGACCCAGACGTCCTTGGACAGCGCATTGCGCGGCAGGCGCCCCGACAATGCATCTTCCTCCGACAGCGCTCGGGCGAGTCCACCGGGGAAAGCGCGCCAGCGTGTGCCATCGAAGGTCAGGAACATGCGCAGGGCGATTGGTTTGGGCTCCAGCCCATGCGGTCCGGCGCATGGGGCAACGGACGGGGAGGGGGCGACGGACACGGCATAGGCGGCGGGGTCCGCCTCCATCTCGGCGGCCAGCCTGGCGCGTTCCTCGGTGGACAGCATCATCGGCACGACGGGCGGCGTGTTGCCGTCGGTTGCCTTGCGCACCAGCCAGCCGTCCAGGTCACGCAGAACGGTTCGCACCACCGCGCCTTCACCGAGCCAGAGTGTCGCCTGGCTGGCGATCTGCAGATCCTCGCCCAGCAGCCGGCGCGCCAGGGTTGGCAGGAACGCGGCGAGGGCGGGGGCTTCGGTCAGGGCCGATCCAGGATCATTCACCATGCGGACGGAGCCGCCCCTGATCGCGTCGAGCAGGCCGGGCACGCCGGCGCCGGAGGACAGTTCCAACGAATCGACGCGGTGGCCATCGGTGCGGCGCAGCAGGACGCCGATCCGTTGCAGGCCGCGCAACGTTTTCAGGAAGACCTTGCCGTTGCGCAAGGTCAGGTCGCCGCGTTCCACCAGGCCGATGGAGAGTTCGCGCGCCAGCAGCACATGTTCGAACCACAGCGGATCGGAATGTCCCCCGCTTAGCAACGCGACGCCAGCGCCGTCGTCGGGGGCGAGCGCCTGGAGTGCGTCGCTGGTGACTTCCAGGTATTGCCGCAGTTGCCGGATGCGCTGGGACCGGAACAACTCCGGCACCACGCGTGACAGGATGCGGCGGTTTTCCAGGGCATAGGCCAGTCCCTGCGTCTGGCCGGTGCGGTCTGCCAGAACCCGCCACGCACCGTCCGGTCCGCGCAGCATATCGGCGGCGTAAAACGACAGATACCGGTCGCGCCGCCGCCCATCGACCGTGCGGCAGGGGCGCAGGAAGGCCGGGTTTCCATAGACCAGGTCCGGCGGGATCAGGCCGTCGGCCATCAGCGTCCGCGGACCATACAGATCGGCCAGGATCAGTTCCAAAAGCTGGGCGCGTTGCGCCAGTCCGGCTTCGAGCGAGGAGAATTCGGCGGCCGACAACAGCAGCGGGATGGGATCGCAGCGCCAGTTGACGGCTCGCTCGCCTGGCAGGATCGCGGTAATGCCTTCCTCGGCAAACGCCTGATCCAGCAGGCGCGCCCGTTCGTTCAGGGTTTCATGGCCGAGCGCGAACATGCTGGTTAGCAGGGGGCGCCAGTGGGGTTTGGCGTGACCAGTTCCGTCCGCCATTTCATCGAGCGGGCTGTGATCGCTCATGACGCGCCGCCGGAGTAGCGGCATTGGCTCAGAAACGCCACCAAACCAAAGCGGGCCCGCACGGTGCATTCCTCTTCACGCGACGATCGCCAGGGTGCCACGGGGTCGAAAGAGTTGTCCAGGACCCTTGCGAGGTTCCAGGCGTTCGCATTTTGACCATTCTTGACCAAAAATTTCTACCCCGTCATGCCCGGACTTGGTTCATGCACCCCAAAAATCGCTTGAGTCCGCAGGGATCACCCGGTCAAGCCGCCGGTTCGATCTCCAGATCGAGCAACAGCCAGATCGCCGCCTTCTGCCAATGCAGCCCGGCATGCAAAGAGGCATAGATGCCGCCCGGCAAGGCCGTCGGAGCCACGAACTTCAGCGCCAGCAAACCGGGTACCGCATAGCGGCGCACCTCGCCCGGGATGACGCGATTCAGCGCGCGGCGGACGAAATCCTCGGTGAGAACCTGCTCGATCGCGCGGTAGCCTTCGGCGTCGCATGCGACCAGGGTCAGGTCCAGCATGTCGCCTTTGTCGCCGGATCTTCCGGCACAGATATCGCCTACCCTCATCGTGACGTCTCCCACACCAGCGACCACGGCACCAGTTCGCGGGGCACCAGCCCGCTGACGGTTTCGATTCGTGGCCGGCGCTCGGATCGGACTCCCGCACCGCCGGCCGGGCCCGACAGCGTCAGCGCGTAAACCTCGTCCTCGATTTCCTGAGCCATGGCGGCATCCTCGCAGCGGGCGGAGACATGCACGCGCAACTCCGCCGGGGCCGCGTTGGCCGGCGCCGAGGCCGCGCCGAGAATTGAATTCACCCCCACCAGATCGATCGTCAGATCCGCTTCGGCCCAGCCTTGCAGCCGCAGCCGCAAGACGTCCGCGGCGCACTGGGCACGGGTCATCGCGCCCGTGCCGGCGAAGCCGATCTCGACATCGGCGATGATGCCGTGCCGTTCGACGAAGGCGATGACCTTCAGCGTTTCAGGACGCCCAACCACGCGCGCGCCGGTCATGCGCACGCGGTTGCGGCCGATCTGTTCGAACCGGATGCCGGTGAAATCGACCACTGCGTCCGGGGTGATGTAACGCGAAGGGTCATGCACCTCATACAGAAGCTGAAGGGTGCAGGTCATGCTGTCCAGCCGGCCAGGCGCGTGTTCCAGCAGCGACAGTTCGGCGCTGCCGTCGGGCATGACATGCGCCAGAGGGTAGCCGAGTCCGGCCAGGGCAGCGGCGTCGAGCCCGCCACCGCCCGGAGGGTCGAAATTCCCGCCGGTGAGTTGCCCGGTGCATTCCAGAAGATGGCCGACCGTGAGGGCTCCGGCGAGCAGCGGCAGGTCGGCATCCCATGCCGGCGCGGGCGATAATCCGCGCATGGCGGCTGCGAGTACCGGCGCCGCGAACAACGCGGAATCCGCGACGCGGCCAGCCAATACGATATCCGCGCCTGCCGCCAGCGCTTCCGCCATTCCGTCCGACCCGAGATAGGCGTGCGCGCCCAACAGCCGGCCTTCGATGGGCTGATCCCATGCCGTCTGTTCCACGAGGTGCGCGACATCGTCGCCGAGCAGGGCTGCCACGCGCAGGCCAGGGCGGCCGAGTTCGCCAGCCAGTGCGGCGGTCGCGCGTGCCGCCGCGGCGGGATTGGCGGCGCCGAGGTTGGAGATGATGCGGCAACCACGATCGGCGGCGACCGGGATCAGCGGCGTCAGGCGCCGTCGCAGGCGTGGATCAGCGCCGCCATCGGGATGCGCTCGGCGGGCGCTCAATGCGCTCACCAGCGTGCGTTCGGCGAGGCATTCCAGCGCGATCGAATCCACCTGGCCAGACGCGGCCAACGCTACGGCGGGGTCCACGCGGTCGCCGGCGAATCCAGCGCCGGCGCCAATACGACAGATCGGTCCCATTAAATCCGGCATCCTCCCCAAAGGCCCGTGTAAGGGCGTCGCCACGGAGCGCGGCATGGCCCCCGCGTTTGATAAAGCGACCACGTTCGATCGCATCGCCACATTGCTAACGCAACGCGCCGGAATGAGCGAGTCGCCGGGCGCCTGATCCGGTCATCGTTCGGCGTTTGGGGCAGCCGGTGCGGCGACAGGCGGCCCGAAAACACCGGCCATGACGTTTGCGGGCGTCAAGGCGGGTTGGTGTGATTGGCCAGCCAGGCGATGACGCCCAGCGCCGCCGCGGGCATGGCGAAGACGGCCCAGTTCGCGTGACCCAGTCCGGTCAGGGCCAACGCCGCAATCAGGATCAGGGCGACTCCGGCGATGTTCCTGATATCGCCGAACAGGGTTTTGATGAACGCGCTCATGCGATGATCCGGTGTTGCTGGCGGACGACGGGAACCAGCGCCTGGCCGCCGAGGAGGAAGAAGGCGGCCAGCACCAGAAGGCTCCAATCGCCGAGGGGCCAGACGTCGCCGGCCAGGGCCTCCAGGGTCCAGAATGTGCCGAACGAGACGATCATCGCGCCGACGACGAATTTGATGGTGTTCTCGGGTACCCTTCGCAACGGGGCGCGGATGGCGAGGCCGGCGATCGACACCAGCAGCAGCGCGGCCAGGGCGGCGGTTGCGTTGGACACCCAGGCGTGGCTGTGGAGGCTGAAGGCGACGACGACCAGCCAGACCTCCAGGCCTTCCAGCAGGGTACCTTTGTACGCGATCAGCCAGGCCGCGAACCAGTCGCCTTTGCTGACTTTGGTTCGGGTTTCGCGGAATTCGGCGTCCTCGTCGTGCAGGGGTTTCAGTCCGGCCTGGCGCGCGATGGCTTTGGCCAGCCAGCGGACGCCGAAGAGCAGCAAGAAAACGCCGATCACGCATTGGATCGCCTGCAGGTTCAGGCCCAGGCTGAGCGCTCCGCCGGTCAGGGCGGTCAGTGCCGCGAGGGTTGCCAGCCCGGCGGCGGCGGCTCCGAGCGCGGCGGGCCAGCCGATGGTGAGGCTGACGGCGAGGACGATGGTGAATGCCTCTACCCATTCCACCGACGCGGTCAGGAACAGCGGGAGGAAAGCGGGCCAGTCCATATTATTGCACCTTGATGGGCAGCCTGAGCTTACAGGCGTCAGCGAGCCCGGGTGGTTCGCGCCATTCGACCGGGGCCGGTCCGTTTGACGTGTTCACCAGGGCAACCAATGCGTAACCCTTTCGCTCTGCATCGTCCCAGCGCCGGTCGCCAACGATGTTATCGCTTCGCCAGTCGCCCGATGTCGATCGCGTCGGCAAGCTCGTCCATTATCCTGCCAACCAGCGTCACGACATCCTGATCAGACGCTACCGAACCGGACGCCGTGAGCCGCCGTCGGTCGCGCTTTGCGGGCGCAGCCGCGTCCCGCGGCACGATCAACCAGTCCGCATCCAAAGTCACGCCGCCGCTTACCGTCACGTCCAGGCGACCGATGTTGACGAGGACACGATAGGACGGCGTTTCAGTCAGCGGCCGGTTCGTCACCAGCGCATCCGGCCGCCGACCCGCCAATTGCCGCGTCAGGCGTTCGGTGATCCCTACCGACAGCCGGCTCGACCAGCGTCCTTGTTGGCTGCGACGCAACGCGCTGGCGTCACGCACGACGATGTCCGTGGTGTCCAGCTCATCCGGAACGGTGACCCGAGCGACGGCGATCACGACGGGATGGGTGCCAGTTGCGGAGATTTCGGTTGCCGCAGACGATGCGCCCAGCGTGTACACTGTCAGCGGTGGAGCGGCACAGGACGCCAGTAAAACGGCAGCGGCCCAGCATGCCGCGATTGGTCGCGACGGTTTCATCGCCGGCGTCCGGTCAGCAGCAGTTGTGGATCATGCTCGACATCATTGGCGAGACCCCTCAGCGACGCGGCGGCGGCGGCCAGATCGCGCAATGCGGATTCGAGATTGGCCCTTGAAACACCACGGCTTGCCGTCAGGCCCTTGATATCGACTGCCAGATCGCGGATCTGCTGCATCGTCTGGTTGGACGTGGTCAGCACCGTGTGCAACTCCGCGCCGCGTTCGGTCAGTTGGCGATCGCCCGTGGCGGCGAGCTGCCCGATCGCGCTTAGTGTAAGGTCGAGCCGGCCCTGCAACTCTTGAATTGTCTGTCTGGCGGTATCGACAGCCTGCGCGGAGTTGTCCGATGAGACCTTCAAACTTTGCACCAGCGGTGGCAGATCCTTGTCGAGTTTTTCGGCCAGGGCGCGCAGGCTCTGCATCGTGGCGGTGGTATTCTCCGCCATCTCCCGCAGCGGCAGTTGACTGAGTTGCTCCCTGGCACGTTGCAGCGTCGATTGCCGGGTTGGAATTTCCGGCAGCTTCGTGACGGTCGCATGCAAAATCGGTGCTGAATCCGGATCGAAATCCAGGTTGATTTCCGATTGTCCGGTGACAAAACTCTGCACGTTCAGTTCGGCGCGCAGGCCGATGCTGATCAAGGCTGACAGGTCAACCATACCGCCGTCGCTTTTGCCGCTGACCAGGGCACGGTTGGACTCCAGACCGATGGTGACCGGGATAAAGGCGGTGTTAGATTTGGTGTCGAACTGAAGTGCGATGTTTTCCACCGCGCCGACCCGCACGCCACGGAACGTTACTGGGGCGCCGACCGACAGACCGGCTATCGAATCCTGAAATACCACGGCGGCGCGGATGGTCGGGTGAAACAGGTTGAATTTCCCGAACAAGACGATCGCCGCGACCGTCAGGAGAAGTCCCCCCAGCACGAAGGCGCCCAGGGCGGTTCGCCCGTCGGCTTTCATGGCCGGGGCTGCATGGGTAACGTGTTCTGTCCGATGGTCGGGTTTGCGCCCGGAACGACCGCGGGACGTTCGCGCCGCATGAACGCTTTTACTTGTGGGTCCGAACAGGTATCACGCAACGCTACGGGGGATCCCCGGGCGATCGCCGTTTTGGTCGTGGCATCCAAAAACACGCCGTCATCCGCGATCGCGAACAGACCAGACAATTCATGGCTGACCATGACGATGGTCGCGCCGAGACCATCCCGCAGATTAAGGATCAGGTCATCAAGGCGGCTGGACGCGATCGGGTCCAGCCCGGCCGATGGTTCGTCGAAAAACAGAACGTCTGGATCCAGCGCCAGGGCGCGCGCCAGGCCCGCCCGCTTGCGCATGCCGCCGCTGAGTTCGGACGGACGCTGCTCCGTCGCATGTTCCATTTCCACCAGGCTGAGCTTGAGCCGCACCAGGCGCCGGATGGCGGCATCGTTCAATTTGGTAAACATGCGCAACGGCAACGCTACGTTTTCGCCGACCGTCAGACCACTCCAGAGTGCTCCGCTTTGAAACAGGACGCCGAACCGCCGGCCGATCGCTGTGCGGCGCGCTTCGGTGGCGGCCCAGTAATTCTCGTTTTCCACAAGGATGCTCCCTTTACCAGGACGCAAGAGCCCGACCATGGACTTCAAAACCGTACTTTTGCCGCAGCCGCTGCCGCCCATGACGGCGAAAATAGCGCCGCGCCGCACGTTGAAGGACAGGTCGTGCTGGATCACCTTCGAGCCGAACGCCAGTGTAACATCGCGCACCGATAGCAGCGGGGTTTCGTCGGCTTGGGGCAGCCCGGAATTGGTCATTTATTCACAGTCCCACTACGTCGGCGATGACGGCGAAGATCGCGTCGAGTGCGATGACGCCGACGATCCCGGTGACCACCGCCCGCGTTGCGGCCGTCCCGACATCGGCTGCGCTGCGTCCGGCTTTCAGTCCGATGCGGCAACTGGTGACGCCGATCAGGACAGCGAAGGCGATGCTCTTGCCGAAACCGAACACGAACTGATCCAGCGGCACCGCACCGAGGGTCTGATTGAGGTAGCCGGAGCCGGTAATATTGAGCATGGCGAAAGCGACGACGAATCCGCCCAGAATGCCAACGAGGCAGCCATAGAGGTAAAGAAACGGCATTGTAAACACGAGCGCGAGAATGGACGGCAGCAGTATATAATCGGTTACCGGGATGCCGATCACTTGCAGGGCGTCGATCTCCTCGTTGCCTTGCATCGTGGCGATGCGGGCGGCGTAGGCGCCCCCGGTACGTCCGGCCATGACGATGGCGGTCATCACCGCGGCCATCTCCCGCACCAAAGCTAGGCCGACGAGGTTCGCGACGTAGATATCGGCGGCGAATTTGCGCAACTGCACCGCGCCGAAAAACGCGAGTATGGCCCCGATCAGGAAATTCACCACGCTGACGATGATGATCGCGGACGGCCCCGCATCGCGGATATTGGCGAACAGATCGACGGCCCGCATGCGCGCTGCTCCGCCCAGCGCCCGAAAACCGCCGATTGTGGTCGTGGTCAACAAATCAGTGAGTACACCCGCTTCGGTGAACAGGCCGATGGTTTTTCCACCCAGCCAACGCAAGGGCAGAAAGCCTTGACGGGGCGGCATCTCGGGGACGGTTATCCGATCCGGCAGCAATTCAAGCAGTTTGCGTGCGGAATCTGGCAACATGGTGGTGTCGATGACGACATGGGCGGTTGCCGCTTCCCGCTTGGCATCCCACAAGAACGCGATCAGACCGGAATCCCAGCGGCCAACGTTTGCGATATCCAGCGCAAGGGTCTGCCCGGCGCCGAGATCGGCAAGGCCGTTGACGGGAAATTCAGGTATGCGGCCGGTTTGAGCGATCCAATCGCCAGCGAGGGTCAGGACGCGGCGCTCGCCTGCGAGCTGAACCCGCCACGACGGAGTGGGGTCCGGCCCGCCTGGCGCTTTCAACGGGAGGTCGTCGCAGCCGCTGGCATTTCATCGATCTCCTTGTTTTGACCACCCATCGACCAGTGACGAGTGGGCCTGACCGCACACAAACGCAGGCCGCCAACGACAATTTTGCCGCTGACATTCAACCCAAAAATCTTGTGAGTTCGGCCTGATTGACTTGGTATCGTCAGGTGGGAGTTTCAATGCAGTCTTTCCTTGTGCGTGCCGCGGATCGCTTTGCGGCGCCGGCCAGGACTATTGGCTGTCGTCGCGCAGGCGGCGTTTCGGTGGTGTCGTAGCCGGCGCTGATCAGCACGAACGGGGTTTCCCGCTTGGTTGGGTTTTCGAACGCCTTTTTATGCTTTGGAGCAGGGTTGGGTTCTTTCACCGGTTCGTGCCTTTGACGGGAGCGCTTTGACCGCCAATGAACGCCAATCGATGGTTTCTCTGTCCGGATGCGTGGCTGGGATGCGGGGCAGCTCGGCATCAGCGTTTCATTGGGGTTTATCGGCGGTGAATCAGTTGGTTTGAGCGCCCCTGTTCGCGGCCAGGAACCGCCAGGCCGACGAAATCTCGGCTTCGGCGGTTCACATGCAATAGCACTGGCCGGTAGGGTGAGTTGCATGCCGATCGACATGCAACGTCGTACTTCGGCCAGGGATCACCTGACGTCCACACGAATAAATGCGCCTGTGCAGGAGTCGTAGAAGGCATGGCGTGTATTGTCCAAGACTTCACGCGAGAGGCAGGGGCGCGGCGTGTAGGTCTGCAAGTACGAGGATGAGTACGAGTGGGCCCTCAAGGTAGAATTCGCGCCTCCGGTCAGCACATTCGGGGCGGCACACACCGAACCAACCGATGAAGCGGTGACGAGGATGGCGAGAGCGGCGGAACGGAACACTGACATGACATGATCCTTGTTTTGTTGCCCGGCGGAGGCGGTATGCTTCCGCGGAACACGACGACACGGACCATATGAGAGTGTCGCCCGACCGGCTGTGAACAGGGCCACACGCGCGGAAAAATTCCTCGATTCCACCTTTCGTCGCTGCTAACGGAGCGGACCCAGGGTGTTGACCGTACTCAAGCCCTGTTGGACGGACGAAACGCAGGCGTCAGGAGTTTCCGGCCGGAATCGCCGCGAGCTGCTTGCGCAACCTCCGTAATTCCTCAAACCGAGCCGTCGTGTCACGCATGATCGCGGCGATTCCGGTCATTTTACCGTCGTCGCCGGTAAACGGTACGATGGTGAATTCAACCGACAGGCGGGTGCCGTCCTTGCGCACCGCCGGGACCGCCAGGATCTGGCCGTCACCGTAGCGGGTCAGGCCGGTTCGCATGGTTTCTTGATAGCCCAGCCAATGCCGGCCTTGCAGGTTCGCGGGGATGATGATGTCCAGCGATTGGCCCAATGCCTCGTGTTCCGTGAAGCCGAACATGCGCATTGCGCCTGCGTTCCATACGCGGATCAGGCCTGCCGTGTCGGCGTAAACGATCGCATCGGGCATCCCGGCAACCAGCGTGCGGGCAAAATGGTCGGGGTCGGTTTTCATTGTGTTTCCAGTGAACGGCCGGATGGGAAGCAGCGCATCCTGGCAATCGGCGGGCTCTGTTTCCATATAGGGACGGGTGGGCCGGCAGGTTGGCAGCCGCAGGATTTTTCTACCATCTGCATCGCGCCCGGGGCGCAACGGGATCAAACGTCATGTCAGACACTATCGCGGACATCGCCCAGCGTCACGGTTTCAGCGCCGACGCGGCTCGCGCGGTGGCCGAGGCCCTGCGTCACGGCGGCGGCGGCATGGCGCAGTTCAACCATCCAGAACTTGGCGGCATGGGCCAATGGGCCGCGGGCGGCATGATCATGATCGGGGATATGTTCAACAACGGCCTCAAGGCTCGGGTTGATGCGCTGTGCCGGGACATCGCGGCTGCTCCCGGACCGGTGTATGCGGCGGCGGACCAGCAGGCTGGGCAGGCCGGGCAGGGGGGGCATTGGTGGCCGGATGGTCTTGGCGTGCCGTCCGCGACCGGGGCGCAGAACGACATGCGCTATGCCTGCTTTCCCAACGAGCGCCGGCTTGTGGTGATGCGTGACGGGCGCGTCCGGGTTTACGACACCGGGGACCATCGGATCGGCGGATTCTCGCAGCAGCAAAGCGGCAGCCAGAGCCTGACTTTTAGCAGCCAGACCGGTTTGGTGCGGTTGGAGGATCTGGCGGAGGTGTGAAGGGCCTCAACGCGCTGGTCGGCCGGCATTGCGTTCCGCTCGCCCGATCACGGCCGGGTGGCGCGATCGGTCACCCGGACCCGCCGGTCTATGGCGGTTGGAGGGGATTGCTGGCATCAGCCATGCGTCGGGTGCATTGCCGGACGCTACGCCTGGAGAAGAAATCAATATACAGTTTGGCCTCCATAGAGAAGACGAATCCCGCATGATCCACGCGCGCCTTGCAAAAGCTGTTTCCGGACGGGTCAATTATGCCTGGATCACCCTGGGCGTGGTGTTCTTTGCCATGTTGGCAGGGGTTGGCGTGCGGGCCGCGCCGGGCGTCATGATCGTGCCGTTGCAGCAGGCGTTCGGCTGGGACGTTTCGACGATTTCCGGCGCGGTGTCGCTGAACATTATCCTGATGGGGGCGACCGGGCCGTTCCTGACCGGGCTGATCCAGGTGGCCGGCCTGAAGCGCACGATGATCGGTTGTTTGACGATCCTGATGGCCGGCACCGCGCTGTCCACCTTCATGAATGCGCCGTGGCAGTTGTTCCTGACCTGGGGCCTGATGGTCGGCATCGGGTCCGGCGCCGGAGCGGTCGGGTTCGCCGGCGCGATCGCCAATCGGTGGTTCATCGATCGCGCCGGGTTCGCCATGGGTTTGCTGACCTCCGCCAACGCGGCCGGCCAGTTGATCTTCTTGCCGTTGCTGGCGCTGCTGGTGCAGCGGTTTGGCTGGCAGGGGGTGTCCGTCTGCCTGACCGCGGCGATCGCCCTCGTGATCCCGGTTGTGATGTTTCTGCTGCCGGAATCGCCGGCCTCAATCGGTCTGCCGGCATATGGCGGCAAATCGGTGGAACCGATCCCGGCGTTCACGGATGGCAATCCGTTCACGGTGGCTTTCAGTGCGCTGGGCCGAGCATCCAGGTCGATGGATTTTTGGCTGCTGTGTTTGACGTTCGGGATTTGCGGCTTTTCCACCAACGGGCTGATCAACACCCATATGATCGCCTACTGCGCCGACAACGGCATCAGCCAGATGAACGGTGCCTCGATCCTGGCGGTTATCGGAGTGTTCAGCCTGATCGGTTCGACCGCGTCGGGTTGGATGTGCGATCGCTACAGCCCGCGGGTGCTGCTGTTTTGGTTTTACGGGCTGCGTGGCCTGTCGCTGGTCATCATGCCGTTTACCGGCTTCGATTCGGTCAGCCTGTCGGTGTTCGCGGTGTTCTACGGTCTGGATTGGGTTGCCACCGGGCCGGCGACGTTCGCCCTGACCAATGAGGTGTTCGGCCGCCGCGACGCCCCGGTGATCGTGTCGTGGATTTTCGCCGCGCATCAGGTCGGCGGCGCGATGGCGGCATTCGGCGCAGGCGCTGTGCGAAGCCTGTCCGGCAGCTATCTGATGGCGTTCATCGCCAGCGGGCTGGCCTGCCTGATGGCGTCGATTCTGGTGTTGCGGGTGACCTCGACTGAGGCGCGGGCGATCGAGGTTTAAAGATTGCCGTTCGATCACAAAGAGTTGCAGGAAATTATCAATCCAAAGTTGTAGTTTTTCTTTCGATTGCAATCCGTCGCGTGCAGACAGCTTGCTGTCATGCCGCACGCGATTCGTATCCGATGTGAAACACGATGACCAACGGTATCGTCCGTGTCGGCGTCGCCGGTTGGACGCACGCTCCCTGGCGTGGCGTGTTTTATCCGAAGGGCCTGAAGCGTGAGCAAGAATTGGGATATGCCGCCGGGCATCTGCGAACGATCGAAATCACCGATACCTTCTATGGCCTGCAGCGGCCTGAGGCGTTCGGGAGCTGGGTGGAGCAGGTTCCGGTAGAATTCGCGTTCGCGGTGACGGCGCCCCGGGCCATCACCCACGTCCTACGGCTACAGAATGCCGAGGTGGCGCTGGCCAACTTTATCGCCTCCGGCGTGCTGCGGCTTGGTGTTCATCTCGGCCCGATCCTGTGGCGGTTCCCGCGCAATTTCGCCTTCGACGCCAAACGTATCACGCCGTTCCTGAAACTTTTGCCGCACGACACGGCCTCGGCCGCCGCGTTGGGGCGCAAACACGATAAGACACTGCGCGGACCGCCCTGGCTGACGGTCGATATCAACCGCCAGATGCGCCATGCCTTCGAGATCAACCATGAAAGTTTTCGCTGCCAGGCGTTTATCGACCTGCTGCGGGCCCATGATGTCGCCTTGGTTTGCACCGATTCGGCCACCGGGCCTCGGCTGATGGATGTCACCTCCGACTTTGTTTACTGCCGGCTGCGCGAACCGCGGGAGGGCGGCGCCAACTTTTATGATCACGCGGCACTGGCCTGTTGGGCGCAGCGCATCAACGCCTGGGCGCGGGGAGAGGAGCCTCGGGACGCCGAACGCGTGGGAGGGGCGGCGCGGCCACGCGGGCGGGACGTGTTCGTAGCGTTCGACCATGCCGCTAAGATGCGGGCACCCGACCAGGCGATGGAATTGATTCGCCGGTTGCGCTCGTGACCCGGCGCCGAGCGTCGGCTACCGTGTGCGGCACCAATTATCAGGATCACGATCATGGAAGCCACTGCCAGACCCGCCGCCACCATCCTGCTGCTGCGCGACGGGGTGGTCGGGATCGAAGTTTTCATGGTGGTGCGCCATCATGCGATCGATTTCGCCGCCGGTGCGCTGGTGTTTCCGGGTGGTCGGGTGGAGGAGGCGGATCACGAGTTGGCGATACGGGCCGCCGATTGTCCGAACCCGGATAATTTGAACACCGACGCGCTGGCGTTCCGCATTGCCGCGATCCGCGAAACCTTCGAGGAATGTGGGGTCCTGCTGGCTCGGCCGCGCGAATCGGACCGGCTTATCGACGCGGCGACCCTGAAACGGCTGGAGGACCAGCATCGTGCGGCCCTGAACGCGGGATCGATCGGTTTCGACGCGGTGCTGGGGTCGGAAGGCCTGCTGCCGGCGCCGGATCTGCTGGTGCATTTCGCCCATTGGATCACGCCGTCGCACCAGCCGAAGCGGTACGATACGCACTTCTTCCTTGCTGAAGCACCGCCGGCGCATCTGGCGGTGCATGACGGCTGGGAGGCGGTGGAGTCGATCTGGATCACCCCGGCGCAGGCGTTGGCGGATACCGATGCAGGCCGGTTCAAACTGGTGTTCGCGACCGCCAAGAATCTGGAAAAACTCGGCCGATCCGGTTCGGTGCAGGAGGCGATTGATACCGCGCGGCGGGCCAAGGTGGTGACGGTGCAGCCTAAGGGGACGAAGCTGGAGGGGTCTAAACGCCTGATGCGGATCCCGGAAGAAGCCGGTTACGGAGGCAGCGAGTTCATCATCGATTTCCTGCCGGCTTCATAGGGGTTCGTAGGCCGACTGAAAAAAACACCGGGAGTGTGGCCCGGGTCACATCCGGATTTGGTTTTCGACCGTAGAGTTTGTCTGTCGCCAGCAAACGAAGCGCTCGATGATTGTCGTCACATCGCTTTCCGTCTGTTCGGTGGAACCTTGTTCGACCCGGCCCCCTTGCAGGGGGACGGTTCGATAAACCTGAACCGTAACGAGGGTAAGATGGGCAACGTTCAAATTTCAACCGCCGACCTGCGTGGAGTTTCATTCAGCATTGCTGATTTGCTGCTGGTCCGGGCATGGTCGGAGGCGTACGGCGTGCATATGGCGGTGCGTCTGGATCATGGGTCAGAGACCGAGGAGTATGAGGAGGTCCTGGCATTTCACCCGGAGCCAGGCGGTCCGTGCCGGTGGATGATCTGGCGTGACCTGGAGGCGGTTTTCCTGCAGCCGCTGCCGGGACGGACCCGGC
>JAYUEJ010000467.1:0-4886 GCA_043739265.1 Rhodopila sp.
TAACTCGCCGGGTAATCCGCACGCAGCGCCGCCACCGCCGCGGCGTCACGACCGCCTGGCAGTAGGGTGACCTGGCCGCGCAGCATGGCGGCGGCCCATGCGACGGTGAACCGGTAGCGATCGGCACAAAGATTGATGATAAAAGGGTGGTCGGGAAGCGACTCCGCGAGAGCCTCGATCTCCGCGAGGAATCTGGTCCGCGTGATGACCGAGCCACCTTGTCGGGCGACAACCATGCCGCCATGACGCAGAAAGGGCAGATCGGACGCCGTGCGGCCGTTCATCGCCGGCTGGCGGGCGTGAAGCGGGCGTGGCGCATCGCTGACAGGGTTTCGCTCAGGCTGGTGCGAGGCTCGTGCCGGAACAGAATGCGCCGGCAACCGAATTCCGCCAGGATCATGGCCGCGACCAACGGCATGTTCAGGAGGTTCACGAAAGCGAACCAGACAGCAGCCGGCGCGACAAGCAGTAGCACGGCGGAAAGGACGATTTGGGCGGCAAAGAAGGCGCACCAGGCGATGGTCACCTGCCTTGTGTAGCGGACGACCTTATCGGGCATCGTTAGCCGTATCCGCCGAGCGAAACCGGTTACGACAGGTTCTCGATTCGGGCGTAGCGACATCGCGAAACAGGTCAGGAGACTGATATAGACGATGCCATGGCAAGATCCCGTCATCGCCAGCCCGACTGACCGAGCCGGCAGCCCGGGCAGGATCATCACAGCGGCGACGATGGCAAACACGCTGACCAACAAAGCTGCGAGAAAGCGCCGGGCCCATGTCCTGGTAAGTGTCCTGGCAAGGGTCCTGGCAAGCAACCAAACGAGCGCGGTGACCTGAGTCGCGGCGAGGGCGCCAATCAGCCACGGCGCGGACGAACCAAGTGTCATGTGATCCCAAAGGACCAGCGTGGTCCATAGCAGGATGGCGGCCGGGGGCAGGCGGACGTCTGGCCACCACCGCTACCGATCGGCATCGATCAGACCCGGTGCTGCTGGATATAGTGGCTGAGGCTGGAGAGCGAACGAAAGATTTCGTTGTTGTCGGTGTCGTCGGCCCGCAGCTTCACGCCATAGGTTTGTGAGACAGCCAATGCGATTTCCAGCATATCGATCGAATCCAGGCCCAGGCCTTCACCGAAGAGCGGCGCCCCGGCGTCGATCGCGGCGGCCGCCACGTCCAGGTTCAGCGTTTGAACAATTAATTTCGCAAGCGCTAACGAATGGTCGTCGGGCGCCAACGTTATGGGGTCGTTTGAAATCTTCATCGGTCTGCCAGGGTCTTTGAATTTCCGGAGACATATCAGAAAGCGCGCCATCTGGAACCGGTTTTTTATCGAAAATGATTACCGAAGCAGATACGTTTCGAGGTGTCAGGCTATTTTCGTGCGGTTGCCTGCTGGCGACCTCGGTTTTGTGCCGGCGCAACGGCACCTTTGGCTGCGATCAAGCCCGCGGTCGCAGACTGGTTGCATCGACTTTTTCCTGGTTGCAAAAAAAAGGATGTGTCAAAAACTTGTATGCTGCCCTGATGCGTGACATCGGTCAGCAAGCGGGCGTATTTTGAAATCGAAGGTTCCCCCTGGCTTGACTGAGAGTGCCGTCACCAACCAGGCCGGCCATGCGAACGGCGAGCCAAACCGTATCGAACCTGATATGTCCGGTGAGAATTGTCCGGCCGTTTCGAGTACCCACCTGGTTATCATCCCCAGCTTCAACAGCGGACGGTTGCTGGCGAGTACGGTGGTCGCGGCACGGGCATATTGGGCGCCTGTCTGGATCGTAATCGACGGCAGCACCGATGATTCGGCGGGCGTGATCGAAACGATGGCCCAAACCGACCCGGCATTGCGCGTCCTGCACCTGCCGCAAAACCGTGGTAAAGGCGCCGCTGTCTCCCACGGGTTGATTGCAGCCCGGGCGAGCGGGTTTACACACGCTCTGGTGATGGACGCCGACGGTCAGCACCCGGCGGATCGCATTCCCGCCTTTATGGCGACCTCCGCCGCGGCACCGAATGCGCTTGTGATGGGCCGGCCGGTGTTCGGGGACGATGCGCCTTGGGTGCGCGTGACAGCGCGGCGCCTCTGCAACTGGTGCGCCGCCGCGGAAACCTTGCGCTCGGTTGGCGACACGCTTTTCGGCTTCCGGGTTTACCCGATCGCATGCCTGCTGTCCGTGATGCGGGCGAGTCCAGGGATGCAACGATTTGATTTCGACCCCGAGGCAGTGGTCCGGCTCGCCTGGCTCGGGTTACCGCTTATTCACCTGTCCACCCCGGTGCGCTATCTGAGCCGAGCGGAGGGCGGCATCTCGCATTTCCATTACATGCGGGACAATTGGCTGTTGATCCGCATGCACCTGCGCCTCAGCCTGACCGCGATCTTTCGATTTGCGCGGATCGCACGATTCATGGGCACCCGCTTTCGCCACTGAGATGTCCTCCCGCCTAAGGCATCAGGATTGGGGACACATTTACGGCGATCCGCGGCGCAAGCCGGCAGGCGGAAAATCGCGACCGTCATTTTCCGCCTGGCCTACCAAACCCGTCAGGCGCGACCAAATCTGAACAAACCGATAACTGGCCATACCGGTCTTTGGCCTGTTGACCCGTTCATCGGGCAAGGCTAATCGCGGCTGACGGTTCGGCGCAAACGTCGGACTCAACCACAGACGCCGATAAAACTGGAGCGATGCGTGAGAGACGTACGCGAGGCGCTGATGATAGCGCGGAATTCGGAAGGCAAACTGGTGCGCCGCCCGCTGTCGCCGCACCTGCAGGTGTATCGCTGGCCGGTCAGTATGGCGCTGTCGATCTTGCATCGCACGACCGGTGTCGCTCTGGGTGTCGGGACACTGATGCTGACCTGGTGGCTGGTCGCCGCTGCGTCCTCCGGCGACAGCTTCGATCGGGCGCAGTGGTTCATGGGGTCCCCGGTAGGCCTGTTGCTACTTTTCGGCTGGTCGGCCGCACTGATCTTCCATTTTTTCAGCGGTATCCGTCATCTCGTCTGGGATGCCGGAGTCGGGTTCGACGCGCCAGCCTACAACACCACGGGCTGGAGCGTGCTGATCGCGACCGCCGTCTGCACGGTGCTGGTCTGGGTCGTCGGCCTGGCGGTTTGGTGAGGGGCTGACATGGCTGGAACTCCGCATATCGACATGCTGCGCTCTCCGCTTGGACGCGCCCGCGGGCTTGGATCTGCCAAAGCCGGCTCCCATCATTGGTGGGCGCAACGCGTCACCGCTATCGCGCTGCTGCCGCTGACGCTCTGGTTCATCTTTTCGGTGGTTCACCTGTCCGGCGCCTCGCACCAGATGGTAATCGACTGGCTGTCGGCGCCGCTGACCCTGGGATTGATGCTCGCCCTGATCGTCACGACATTTCATCATCTGCAACTGGGTGTGCAAGTGGTGATCGAAGACTATGTACATAGCGAACCGGTCAAGATGGGCGCCGTGCTGCTGATGAAGGCGGTGTGCGTTTTGCTGGCTTTGGTTTGTATCGTCTCGGTGCTCAAGATCGGGCTCTGAGCCCTGAGGAAAACGCTATGAATGCGATCACGAAGCCCTCGTCACGGGCCTACAACGTGGTGGACCACACCTATGATGTCGTGGTCGTCGGCGCCGGCGGGTCCGGACTGCGGGCAACGTTCGGCATGGGCGCCGCCGGCCTGAAAACCGCCTGTATCACCAAGGTTTTTCCGACGCGCAGTCACACCGTCGCAGCCCAGGGCGGCATCGGCGCCGCGCTGGGCAACATGGGCGAGGACGACTGGCGCTGGCACATGTACGACACCGTCAAGGGGTCCGACTGGCTCGGCGACCAGGATGCCATCGAATACATGTGCCGCGAGGCCATCCCGGCGGTGTATGAACTGGAACATTACGGGGTGCCGTTCAGCCGCACCGAAGACGGGCGTATCTACCAGCGCCCGTTCGGCGGCCACATGACCGGTTACGGCGACGGCGCCCCGGCGATGCGCGCCTGCGCTGCCGCCGACCGCACCGGGCACGCCATTCTCCACACGCTGTATCAGCAGAGCCTGAAGCATGACGTGGAGTTCTTCATCGAATATTTCGCCCTGGACCTGATCATGGACCAGGAAGGTGTCTGCCGCGGCGTGATGGCCTGGAACCTGGAAGACGGCACCATCCACCGCTTCCGTGCCCAGACGGTTGTGTTGGCGACCGGTGGCTACGGCCGTGCTTACCTGTCCTGCACCTCGGCGCACACCTGCACCGGCGACGGCACCGGCATGGTGTTGCGGGCCGGCCTGCCGGCTCAGGACATGGAGTTCGTGCAATTCCACCCAACCGGCATCTTTCCCGCCGGCTGCCTGATCACCGAGGGCGCGCGTGGCGAAGGCGGCTACCTGACCAATTCCGAAGGCGAACGCTTCATGGAGCGATATGCGCCGACGGCTAAGGACCTGGCCAGTCGCGACGTCGTCTCCCGGTCCATGACCATGGAGATCAACGAGGGCCGTGGCTGCGGTCCCGACAAGGACCACATCATGCTTCATCTGGAGCATCTGGGTGCCGACCTGCTGCACGAGCGTCTGCCGGGGATATCCGAAACCGCGAAGGTGTTCGCCAGCATCGACGTAACGAAAGCGCCGATTCCCGTGCTGCCGACCGTGCATTACAACATGGGGGGCATCCCGACGAATGTGCATACGGAAGTGTTGCGCCCGACCAAGGACAATCCCGACGCCGTAATCCCCGGCCTGATGGCGGTTGGGGAAGCGGCGTGCGTGTCGGTGCATGGCGCCAACCGTTTGGGCACCAATTCGCTGCTCGATCTGGTGGTGTTCGGCCGAGCAGCGGCGCACCGCGCGGCGGATAAGCTGAAGCCGAGTGCCAGGCAGGCGCCGCTTCCACCCAA
>JAYUEJ010000468.1:0-1567 GCA_043739265.1 Rhodopila sp.
TGCGGAGCGTTAGGCGCCAGAGATTGGATTCGGCCGTGAACCCTTCGAGCATTTGCGGCTGGAATTGGTAGGCGCTGTCCATGCCGAACAGCGTGTCGACCACCATGAAAGCGTGGTTGCGGGTGTTATAGGCGGTGGTCCAGATCGGATCGACGACGGTGACATCTGATTGCGGGATGAATTTGAGGGTGCGCGTGGCCTGGGCGCGGGTGATCGCCGGCATGGCGAGGCCGAGGCCGGCGGCGAGCAGATGGCGACGTTGCATAGTGGTGGTTCCTCCTCGCCGACCGACATTGGATCACCGAAAGCGGTGCGACAGTCCCGCCTGCTTCATGATTTCGTTGGCTGTGTGCCGCGACAATATCTTGCCGTCCACAGGAAACCTGATTTTGGTGTGAGGGCTATACCAGATCTCGTGATCACCCTTACCGTAACGGTCAAACCAGCATCCGCCAGCAACCAGGGCGGCTTTGACATCCTTGGTCCAACTCGACATCAGGAATAAACGCGAACCTTAGAGGTGCGTTGAGAGGTTAAAATCATCGGAACTTCGTGACCAACGCTATCGCTGGAGTGTTCACCGTTTAAGGCGAGAAGCTCCGGGATCAGGACGGCAAGCTTGGCTTCGAGATCGTCGATTGTCGCGGCTTCCGCAACCAATCCCGGCACATTCTCGCTGGTGGCGACAAAAACCTGCGCCTCTCCATCCCATTTGGCGCTAACCAGGACTGTTTGCGGTGTCATAGGGCATTCCTTGGGCCATTTATGCGTCTAGCCGTTAGGTGAATATGGTCTGGCTCACAGGGTAAAGCAATCTTCTGCGCTTTTCGCCTTACAGCGGTCCGTACACCACCTGCTTGCCCTTCACCGGCGGCGCTACCGGCGGCACATCGCCCGCAGGCTCGGCGGGGGCCTGAATCGGACAAACCAGAACGGTGAGCTTTGCCCCATCGGGCGCGGCGAATTGGACAGGGGCACAGACGCCCAACTGGATCAGGGCGGCAAAAACGGCGGCGAGGTTCATGGGGTTTTTCCTTGGGTTGCAATGGGCACCGAATTGGCCAGCAGCAGGTCTTTGCGCGCTGATCCGGTGGAACTGCCGAGCCAGAAATTCGCCACCTGGGTTGCCATCGCGGCCAGCGTCCCCAACAGCACGTTGGCTAATGCCGCCGAGTTTTCCGGAATGGCGCGGGTCAGCACCACGAAAAGCATGCCGCCGAAGGCCAGCAGGATGATCGCCGACAGCAGCGGCGCACCCCAGGCTAGGCTACTGTGGGCTTGTGCCAGGGCGGTTTCGGTTCCGCGGGCCGACGCGATATCCGCTATCGTTGCTTTCATCGTATCGAGTTCGGCGATGCGCATCGCATCGGCCTCGCGGTCAGCCTCCAGCCTTGCGGTGGACGCTATCTCGGCAAGTTTCTGCTGTAGGGCGGCAGCGATTTCGGATTTGCCCTGGATCGCCAGGATGGCGGCCTCGGCACCGCCGGGGGCAGCAAGGTCGCTGCCGGTGACGGCTGAGACCGCACCGGCGACCTTGGCAGCGACATCGCCGCCACTGGCGCCGAAC
>JAYUEJ010000469.1:0-1566 GCA_043739265.1 Rhodopila sp.
GGCGGATCGGTTCGACCTGAAGCGGGACATCCGCTTCAATACCCGCGTCACCGCGGCGCAGTACGATGAGGCGGCGAACCGCTGGATCGTGCGCACCGAAGCCGGGGAGCAATTCACCGCGAAATTCCTGATCACCGCCGTCGGTTGCCTGTCCACGGCGAATGTCCCCGAAATTCCTGGCCTCAAGGGCTTTGAGGGAAAATGGTACCACACCGGGCAATGGCCGCATGACGGGGTGGATTTCACCGGCAAACGGGTTGGTATGATCGGAACGGGCTCCACCGGCATCCAGGCGGCGCCGGTGATCGCCCAGACGGCCGCCCATCTGACGGTTTTCCAGCGCACCGCGAACTACAGCGTGCCGGCCCGCAACGCCCCGCTGACCCCGGAGTTCAAGCGCTACGTCAAGGACAACGCGGTTGAGATCCGGAAGGTCATGCACGCCACCCGAAATGGCATGCCGTTCACGATTTCAGAGCGTCAGGCATTGGACACGCCGCCGGAAGAACGTGAGGCGTTGTACGAGGCTGCCTGGCAGAAGGGGGGCCTGGAGTTCCGTGCCACGTTCGAAGATTTGATGGTGAAAAAGGCCGCGAACGACACCGCCGCCGATTTCATCCGCCGCAAGATACGAGAGATCGTGAAGGACCCCGCGACGGCGGCGTTACTTTCAGATATCGACCACCCCTATGCGACGAAGCGGCCACCGATCGATACCAACTACTTTGAGACCTTCAACCGCGACAATGTGACGCTGGTGGATGTTAAAGCCTCTCCGATCGAGCGGATCACTCCATCGGGCGTTCGCACAGGCGACGGCGATTATCCGTTGGATATCATCGTCTTCGCCACGGGCTTCGATGCCATGACCGGTCCGCTGCTGCGGATGAACATCACCGGCCGGAATGGGACGACGTTGGCGGAGGCATGGGAAGCGGGGCCGCTCACCTACCTCGGGCTGCAGATCGCGGGCTTTCCAAATCTGTTCACCATGACGGGCCCCGGCAGTCCGTCCGTGCTTTGCAATATGCCGGTGCCGATCGAGCAGCATGCCGAATGGATCACCGATTGTATCGCCCATATGCGCGCGCAGGGTCTGGCACGTATCGAGGCCACGCCAGAGGCGGTGGCCAGGTGGGTCGAACAGGTCAACACCGCCGCCAGCGCCACTTTGTTACCGTTGGCGACGAGTTCCTGGTACCTCGGCGCGAATGTGCCCGGCAAACCCCGCGTGTTCATGCCGTATGCGGGTGGGATGGCGCGCTATCGGGAAATCTGTGCCGATGTCGCGGCGAAGAACTACGAGGGGTTCACGCTGAGCGGCTGAGACCCGCCCACAGAGCCCCGGTCATGCCTATTTAGTATCCGAAGAGGGACGGTATCCACGTATTTCCCTGTCCAACCAAAGGCGTGGATGGCGGGCCTGCGCCCGCCACGATGAAAAGCCGGACGGCCTGCGCGCCTGGGACGCTGAGCCCACATCGGCCAGCCGCACTTTCGTGCGACTGCGTTGCGGAGCGCGGCTCGCCAGCCGACGCTAGGCTTTGACCAGCGGACAGCCGCTTT
>JAYUEJ010000470.1:0-4866 GCA_043739265.1 Rhodopila sp.
GATGTAGCACGACGGGCGGATATGGTGCTGCTGTTGGGCAAAGCGCTCGATTTCACCTTGAAGTTTGGCGGGGCGCCGTTTCCGGCGGATTGCCGGTTCATCGCGATCGATCCGGATGGAGCGATTTTGGATCGGGCGGCGCGGTCTCGCGGGTTGGCGTTCGGATGCGTCGCCGATACCGTGGCGGCGGGTGAGGCCCTGATCGCTCGGGCGCATGTTCGCGGCGATGCCGGCTGGCTGGCGGACGCGCGGTCCTGCCTGGACGACCGGCCGGCGGAATGGGCCGATTTGGCATCGAAAACGCAAGGCATGCTGCATCCGGCTCAGGTTTTCCGAACGCTGCAACCGTTTCTCGACCGCTCTCCCGACAGCGTTCTGATCTGCGACGGTGGAGAGTTCGCACAGTGGGGGCAAAGCATTCTCCGTAATGACCGGCGGATGATCAACGGCGTGGCGGGTTCGATCGGATCGTCTTTGCCGATGGCCGCGGGGTCTCGGATGGTCGAGCGCACGGCGCCGGTATTCGCTGTGATGGGCGATGGCACGTTCGGATTCCATATGTCGGAGATCGAAACGGCCGTGCGGCTGAACCTGCCGTTTGTCGCCATCGTCGGGACGGATTGCCGGTGGAACGCGGAGTATAATTTGCAAGTCCGGGACTATGGGCCGAACCGAACGCATGGCTGCGAATTGAACGCCACACGTTACGATCTGGTGGCGGTGGCGCTGGGCGGACACGGCGAACTGGTGACCAGCGCGGATGAATTGTCCGGTGCGATCGAACGATCGTTGGCCAGCGGCAAGCCGGCGGTGGTCAACGTGATGATCGAAAGTATTGCCTCCCCTGTCGTGCGACGGAGCTGAACCATGCGTTTGTATAGACTTCCCCATGCGACCGGGATTGACTCGCTGACCTTGGCCGAGACCGACGTTCCCCGCCCGGAACGCGGGCAGGTGTTGGTGCGGATGCGGGCTGCGTCGGTGAATTATCGCGATTTGATGATTGTGAACGGACGCGCGGCCCGCGGTGCTCCGCCGGTCAATCTTGTTCCGCTGTCGGATGGCGCGGGGGAGGTCGTTTCGGTTGGAACAGACGTCACCAGGGTTAAGCCAGGCGACCGGGTTGCCGGCTGCTTTATGCAAAGCTGGATCGGGGGGCCGATTGGTGCGGACGATGCGGCCAGTTCGCTGGGTGGTGCGATCGACGGCGTGCTGGCGGAATATTGCCTGTTCGATCAGAACGGACTGGTGCATCTGCCGGCGCATCTGTCGTTCGAGCAGGGGGCCACCCTGCCCTGCGCCGGCGTGACCGCATGGAACGCGTTGTTCAACGGCCAGACGCTTTATCCGGGAGACAGTGTGCTGGTGCTGGGAACCGGCGGGGTTTCAGTATTCGCGGCGCAGTTGGCGGTTGCGGCGGGGTTGGTTGTCGTTGCGACATCGTCATCCGATGCAAAGCTGGCGCGGATGCAGCGTATTGGTGCGACGCATCTGGTGAATTACCGCCAGCATCCGGAATGGCAAGACCAGGTCGTTGCGCTGACGAACGGCGGGGTGGCGCGTGTTGTCGAGGTCGGCGGGCCGGGCACCTTCGCACGTTCAATCATAGCGGTTCGACAGGGTGGGGAGATCGGGATGATCGGCGCCCTGACCACCGGAGGCGACATCAATCCGGTGACGGCAATGCGGAAGGGCCTGATCATGCGCGGCATCTATGTCGGGTCCCGGCAGATGTTCGAGGCAATGAACCGGGCGATCACGGCGCATCGGATCGAGCCTGTTATCGACCGGGTGTTTCCGTTCGAGGACGCGGCCGGGGCGTATCGGCATCAGGCGGGACAAACGCATCTTGGGAAGGTTGTGATCCAGATTGCCGAGTAACGACTAACGGCCGGTTTTTTGGCCGACTTCACCGTCCAGTCAACACAGGAGGAAACCGATGGCTCGTCCATTCGAAGGCATTCGCATCATCGACATTACACACGTCCTGGCCGGACCGTTCGCGGCGTATCAGCTTGGGCTGATGGGAGCGGACGTGATCAAGGTCGAACATCCGGACGATCCGGATCAAAGCCGGGATTCCGGCACCGACAACGATTTGAACCATGCGGGTATGGGAACGGGATTCCTTACGCAGGGATCGAACAAGCGGGCGATCACGCTGGACCTGAAAACCGAGCAGGGGCGGGAGATTTTGAAGAGGCTGGTGGCGACGGCGGATGTGCTGGTGGAGAATTACCGGCCGGGCGCGTTCGATGCATTGGGGCTGGGTTATGAGGATCTGCGGAAAATCAATCCGAAGCTGATCTACGCTTCGTTTTCGGCGTTTGGACAGGGTGGGCCGAAGCGGGTGCGGACGGCGTACGACCATGTCATCCAATCGACCTCCGGCATCATGGCGATGACCGGCACGCCGGAGGTGAACCCGATCAAGATCGGTGCGCCAGCGATCGATTACGCCACCGGCACGATGGGCGCCTATGCGTTGTCCGCGGCGTTGTTTCAGCGGGAGCGTACTGGTGAAGGGCAACGCGTTGATATGGCGATGCTCGACGTCGCGATGATCCTGATGGCGAGCCACGTTACCGGTTATCTGCGGAATGGCGAGCACCCGAAACCGTCGGGCAACCGGATGCCGCACGCGACTTCGATGGCGTATAAAACCGCTGATGGCGTGCTGATGATTGGTGCGTCCAATCTGCGGCAACAGAAGCGGCTTTGGACGGTGCTGGAGCGGCCCGACCTGATCAAGCGCACCAACGACGAACGCGACGCCGACCTCGATCGCGAGGAACGCGCGCTGGCCGAGATCATGCTGACCCGCACGGCCGCCGCGTGGGAGGAGTACTTGCAGGAGCGTCACATCCCCGCGTCCCGCGTGCGGACGATGGGGGAGGCTTTGGACGATCCGCAGATCGCTTCCCGCGGGTTGCTGCATCGGCATGACAGCGCGCCGGGTGTCGAGGGTTCGTTCACCGTGCCTGTCGCAGCCTTCACGTTCGCGCATGACGGACCGCGCGTGGACCGGCCGCCGCCGATGTTTGGTCAGCACAATGATGAGGTGCTGGGCGAACTCGGGTACAGTGTTTCCGACATTGCCGGCTTCCGGTCGGCGAAGATCATTTGAACAGGATCGCGATATGAAATTGGGACGCATTGGGGCTTGGTACGCAGCCGATAAGCACGCCAACCCGAAAGACATGTCGGCCTTCGTCAAGACGGTCGAGACACTGGGATACGATACGCTTTGGTATCCAGAATCCCGTGGATATGAATCCTTCTCCGTTGGCGGATACATGCTGTCCCAGACAACAACCCTGAAGCTTGGTTCGTCCATCGCATCGATCTACGCCCGCGACGCTTTCACCTCGCGGCGCGGGATGATCAGCCTGAACCAGTTATACGGGGATCGTTTCATCCTCGGGTTGGGGGTGAGTCATGTGCCGATGGTCGAGGGTCTGCGCGGGCATGTCTATGAGAAGCCGGTGCCGGCGATGCGGGCCTATCTGAATGGCATCGCGAAGGGTGAAGCCGGAGCAGCGGATTTTCCGGTGTGCCTCGCGGCGCTGGGTCCGCTGATGTTGAAGCTGGCCGGGCAGATGACGCAGGGGGCGGTGCCGTACAATTCGACTCCGAGGCATACGGCTGGGGCGGCGAAAATCCTGGGGCCGGACAAGTGGCTGGCAATTGAGCAGAAAGTTACGATTGAAACCGATCCGGTGAAGGCGCGGGCGCTGGGGCGTGAGGAACTGTCCCGATACATGACGCTGGATAACTACCGGAATGCCTGGCTGGGCATGGGGTTCACCGAGGCGGACCTGTCCAACGGCGGGTCGGATGCGTTCATCGATGCGATGGTGCTGTGGGGAAATGCCGACACGGTGAAGGCGGGGTTACGAGCGCATTTCGCGGCCGGAGCGACGCATGTGGCGATCCAGCCGGTGCATGCGGTTGGGGATACCGCGGGGCGCGATGCGATGCTGGCGGCGTTGGCGGATACGTAGGGACCGGGGCAAGGCCCGTTGGTGCTTCCATCGGGCATTGGCTCTGGTTTTTGTTTCTTTGTGATGGCCGAGCCTTTGCGACGGCTGTCGGCGCACCGGCCGGCCGTGCGAAGATGGCCGGCACAGGACCGGCCATGACGGTGAGGACATGAACCGGCCATGACGTTGTAGAAGGGCCGGTGAACCGTTACTCAGCCGCCTGTGCATAAGCCTCCAGCGGGGCGCATGTGCAGATCAGATTCCGGTCGCCATAGACGTTGTCCACCCGCTTGACCGGCGGCCAGTATTTCGACGCCGCCACCCAGGGTAACGGAAATGCTGCCTGGGTGCGTGTATAGGCGTGGGTCCATACATCCGCCATGACCTCACGCGCGGTATGGGGCGCATGCTTCAGCGGATTGTCGGTTCGATCCATCGCCCCCGCGCCTATCGTTGCGATTTCCGCTCGGATTGACAGCATCGCGTCACAGAAACGATCCAGTTCGGCTTTTGATTCGCTTTCCGTCGGCTCTATCATCAACGTACCGGCGACCGGCCAGGACATAGTGGGGGCATGGTAGCCGTAGTCTTGCAGGCGCTTGGCGATGTCCTCAACCTGGATGCCGGCTTCGGCGGCGAAACCTCGACAGTCGATGATGCACTCATGCGCCACCATGCCGCCGGGGCCGGCGTAGAGAATTGGATAGGCGTCGCGCAGCTTGTGGGCGATGTAGTTGGCGGACAGGATCGCCACCTCGGTGGCTCGTTTCAGACCGGCCGGCCCCATCATGCGGATGTAGGCGTAGGAGATCGGCAGGATCAGCGCGCTGCCGAACGGCGCGGCCGAGACCGGTCCTATCCCGGTTGCCGGGCCGGCATCAGC